>NZ_CP139707.1:300000-500000 GCF_034377145.1 Sulfitobacter sp. OXR-159 | reverse complement strand
GAGGCGGTCAAAAACTCTGTGCATATATAGTGTGTCGCGCATCAGAAGTTCGCGGTCAGGTCCATGCCCTCGTAGAGCCCTGCCACCTCTTCTTCGTAGCCGTTGAACATCAACGTCGGCTGACGCCGCGCAAACAGCCCGCCACCGATGGGGCGCTCATCGGCCTGCGACCAACGCGGATGGCTCACGTCGGGGTTTACGTTACTGTAGAAGCCGTATTCCCGCGGCGCGGCCTTGTTCCAGCTGGTGGGCGGCTGTTTGTCTGTCAGGGTGATCCGCACGACGGATTTGATCGACTTGTAGCCATATTTCCACGGCACCACCAAACGCAGCGGCGCGCCGTTCTGGTTCGGGATGTCTTTACCATAGATGCCGGTGGCCATGATTGTCAGCGGATGCATCGCCTCATCCAGACGCAGCCCTTCGACATAGGGCCAGTCGAGCACGGGGAAGCGGACGCCGGGCATTTCCTCAGGCCGGTAGGCGGTCTCGAACGCGACGTATTTCGCACCGGATTGCACCCCGGCCATATTCAGCAGATCGGCCAACTCGAACCCGTTCCACGGCACCACCATCGACCAAGCTTCGACGCAGCGCAGGCGGTAGATGCGCTCTTCGACGGTCATGGCCTTCATGATGTCCTCAAAAGCGTAATCGCCTGGCTTATCGACCATCCCTTCGATGGCCACTGTCCACGGCTTGGTCGTCAGGCTCCCTGCGTATTTCGCGGGGTCACCCTTGCCGGTGCCGAATTCGTAGTAATTGTTGTATTGGGTGATGTCCTCATAGTCATTCGGGGTCAGCTCCTCTTGGGCCATAGCCCCCTGCCCCAAGCTGGCAAGACCAAGCCCCGCCATCGCGCCTCCCATGATCTGACGCCGGTTAAAGTACTGCGCCTCGTCAGTCACGTCTCGGTCTGTCAGTCGATTGATCCAGCGATTGGCCATTTCAGCACTCCCTACTATACTCAATAGAAGTTAGCGCCCGCCGCGGGTGGCACCAAATCCTTTCGTCCGGATTTCAGCCAGCACACCGGAATGTTAGGCGCCGTTATTAAAGGAGTGCCGCCATGATCCGTTTTCTTTTTGCCGCCGGTCTGATGCTAGCCAGCGCCGCGCAGGCGGATGAGATGGTCACCTATACCACGGATCAGAGCTTCGGCGATGTGACCTTTGGGGTGGAGAATGCGATCTTGAACCAAGGGCTGATCCCCGAAAACGTCAGCCATGTGGGTGAGATGCTCGGCCGCACCCGCGCGGATGTCGGCTCTGACGTAGTGCTGTTTGAGGCGGCGGAGGTGTTCAGCTTTTGCTCGGCCGCGCTGTCGCGCAAGGTGATGGAAGCGGATGTGATGAACATCGGCTTTTGCCCCTACGACATTTTCGTGATGCAACTGCCCGAGAGTGACGAGGTGACCGTCGGCTACCGCGCCTTCCCCGAGGGTGCGATGCAAGAGGTGCAAACCCTGCTAGATACCATCGTGAAGGAAGCGATTGGCGAATAATGGGCGCCTTTCGCGGGTCTTAGTCCAAGCAAAAAGGCCGGGAAAACCCCGGCCTTTCTTAACGTCTTGGGCGTTTAATGCACCGTGGCATCATCCGGTTTGGGCCGGTTCGACGCGGCCACCTGATCGCCAATGATCAACCCATCGGCCCCGGCACGGACGGTGACGGTATCGCCGTCTTTCACGTCTCCGGCCAGCAGCATCTCTGCCAGCGGATCCTGCACGGTGCGCTGGATCACCCGCTTGAGGGGCCGCGCCCCAAAGACCGGATCATAGCCTTCGTCAGCCAACCACTTGCGCGCGGCGTCATCCAGATCAAGCGTGATCTTCCGCCCCGCAAGCCGCTTGAGCAGGCGTGCCATCTGGATATCGACGATCCCGTCCATATCCGCACGGCCCAGACGGTCAAAGATGATCGTCTCGTCCAGACGGTTCAGGAACTCAGGCCGGAAATGCGCCCGGACCGCGTCCATCACGTCGCGCTTGGCCCCGGCCATGTCACCCCCCTCGGGCAGTTGGCTCAGCGCCTGCGCCCCGAGGTTTGAGGTCAGGATGATCAGCGTCTGCTTGAAGTCGACCGTGCGGCCCTGACCATCGGTCAGCACACCATCGTCGAGCACCTGCAACAGCACGTTAAAGACATCCGGATGCGCCTTTTCGACCTCGTCAAAGAGCACGACCTGATAAGGGCGCCGCCGCACCGCTTCGGTCAGCACACCGCCCTCGTCATAGCCGACGTAGCCCGGAGGGGCACCGATCAGACGGGCTACCGAATGTTTCTCCATAAACTCGGACATGTCGATGCGAACCATCGCATTGTCGTCGTCAAAGAGAAACTCGGCCACGGCCTTGGTCAATTCGGTCTTGCCCACGCCAGTCGGCCCGAGGAAGAGGAAACTGCCCAACGGGCGGTTCTCATCATTCAGCCCCGCCCGCGCGCGGCGAACGGCATTAGCGACCGCTTTGACAGCCGCGCTCTGACCGATCACCCGATCATGCAACTGCTCTTCCATCCGCAACAACTTGTCCCGCTCCCCTTCGAGCATCTTGCCCGCGGGGATACCGGTCCAACGCTCGACGACGCTGGCGATCTGATCCGGGCGCACGGCCTCTTCGACCATCATGTCGTCTTCGCGGCCCTCGGCGGCCTCAAGGTCGCGCTCCAATTGCGGGATCACGCCATAAGATAGCTCGCCCGCGCGCGCGAGGTTGCCTTCGCGTTTGGCAATGTCGAGGTCCGCCCGCGCATGGTCCAGCTTTTCTTTGATGTCACGCGCCCCGGCCAGCTTGTCCCGCTCGGCCTGCCACTGCGCTGTCATCTCGGCGCTGCGGTCTTGCAAATCGCTCAGGTCTTTCTGCAAAGCCTCCAGCCGATCCTTGGACGCGGTATCGTCTTCTTTCTTCAGCGCTTCGGCCTCGATCTGAAGTTGCAGGATCTGACGGTCCAGCGCGTCCAGCTCTTCGGGCTTGCTGTCGACTTCCATACGCAGACGGCTCGCGGCCTCGTCCATCAGGTCGATCGCCTTGTCGGGCAGGAAACGGTCGGTGATGTAGCGATGGCTCAGCGTCGCCGCCGCGACCAGTGCAGTGTCGGAAATGCGCACACCGTGGTGCAACTCATACTTCTCTTTGATGCCACGCAGGATCGAAACGGTGTCCTCCACCGTCGGCTCCTGCACGATTACTGGCTGGAACCGCCGCGCAAGTGCTGCGTCTTTTTCGACATATTTGCGGTATTCTTCGAGCGTGGTGGCACCCACACAGTGCAACTCACCCCGCGCCAGTGCAGGTTTCAGCAGGTTCGACGCATCCATCGCGCCGTCGGCCTTACCGGCACCGACCAGCGTGTGCATCTCGTCGATGAACAAGATCACCTCGCCCGCGGCTTCGGTCACCTCGGTCAGAACCGCCTTCAGCCGCTCCTCAAACTCGCCACGGTATTTCGCCCCGGCGATCAGCGCGCCCATGTCGAGCGCGAGCAGGCGTTTGTTGCGCAGAGATTCAGGCACGTCACCGTGCACGATCCGCAGCGCCAAGCCTTCGGCAATCGCAGTCTTACCCACACCCGGCTCACCGATCAGCACCGGGTTGTTCTTGGTCCGGCGGCTCAGCACCTGCATCGCGCGGCGGATTTCCTCATCCCGGCCAATGATAGGGTCGATCTTGCCTTCTTCGGCCCGCGCGGTCAGGTCGAGGCTGTATTTCTCCAAAGCCTCATAGCTGTCTTCGGCGGTGGCGCTGTCGGCCTTGCGTCCCTTGCGCACATCATTGATCGCGGCGTTCAGGGCTTGGGCCGTTACTTTGCCCGCTTCCAACGCCGTCTTCGCGCCAGACTTCACCATGCAAAGCGCGGTCAGAATGCGTTCGACAGTAACGAAACTATCGCCCGCTTTCTTGGCCATGGTTTCGGCCTCAGCCAATACTTTGGCGGTGGTGCCGTCTAAATAGACCTGCCCCGCATCGCCGGTGACTTTCGGGATTTTGCCAAGTGCGAGGTCAAGCGCCTGCATCACGCGCGCACCATCGCCGCCCGAGGCCGCGATCAGGTTGCGCGCCAGCCCTTGGTCGTCGTCCAGCAATGCTTTGAGTACATGTTCAGGGGACAGCCGCTGATGGCTTTCCCGTGTCGCAATGGTTTGCGCGGCTTGAATAAAGCCGCGCGATCTTTCCGTGAACTTGCTCAAGTCCATGGGTCTCTCCTTTTCTACAAGCGCTCCAAAATGCTGCGCCCGATATGTGGCACGCAGCGGTCTGAGCCTCGGTATCAATTTGGGAAGCGGTGCTGCGGGTTCAAGACCGTATGGGCGCAAAATACCGCCCTGAAAGAAGCTGCCAATAGGAAGAATTCAGCCAATAAGGCGAAAATACGGCAACTTTGCGTCAAAAAATACCATCCTATGCCATTGATATAAATACATTGTTAACCTTTATCCACAGAAAGTGTAACCATAATGAAACCATTTGGCTGCCTCTCGCGTTTATTCCGCAGACGAGAGCAGGACGACAAAGCCTGCCAAGGTTCAGAAGAACACAAGAGGTGAAACGATGCAGACGCGCCCTATCCAGTTGACAGATGTCACCTACAATGCGGCCACTCAGTGTTTCGAAGCGCTGGTGACCGTCCAAGACGGGGAGCAGCTGCGCCGCTACGCTTGTGCCATCGATGCCCCGATTACCATGTCATACCGCGATGCCGCTGACGGCCTGTCCCGTCAAGCGCTCCGCCGCCACGCCCAGAAGCGTGGTTTGAGTTCCGAAGTCCTGCGCCACGTCCCCGCTCAGCGGGCTGGACGCCGCAGCTTCGATCCGCTGCGTTGGTTGGAAGAGGTCATGGACCTCCCCGGCCGCGACGCAGCCTAACCCTCTTCCGTGCGGCTCCTGCCTGCCGCGCGGCTGCCCGCGGACCTGCTGCCACCTCATCTGTCCCGATGTGGCGTTCCGCATACCAGAGACCAGTGCCTGCCTGCTAAGTCTCTGATCACTTGGCCCGGACCCCGCAATGCGGTGTTCGGGCCTCTTTTTTGCGCCCCTGCTGCATGAATGATGGACTTGCCCCGCGCCGCGGCGTAGGTCAAAGCCGTTTGAAAATTGGCAGGAGCCCTCGCATGTCTGATGACCGTCTGATTGTCGCCCTTGATGTTCCCCATGCGGTCGCGGGGCTGGAACTGGCCGAAAAGCTCGGCGATGCCGTGGGCTTTTACAAAATTGGCCTCGGCATGCTGACGGGCGGCGGCTTGGCCTTGGCCTTGGCCAATGAACTGAAACAGGAACATGGCAAGCGCATCTTCCTTGATATGAAGCTTTTCGACATCGGTGCCACCGTTGAGGCGGCGGTGCGCGGGTTGGCCCAGTTCGATTTGGATTTCTTGACCGTCCACGGCGACCCGCATGTGGTGGCGGCGGCCAAGCAAGGGGCCGCCGGCACCGACATGAAGATCCTCGCCGTCACGATCCTCACCTCGCTTGACCGCGCCGACCTTGACGCCGCGCTGATCCAACCGGGCGATCTGGGCGATCTGGTGCTGACCCGTGCGGGCCGCGCGTTGGACGCAGGCGCGGATGGCGTCATCGCCTCCCCTCAAGAGGCCGCCGCGATCCGCGCCCTCCCCGAAGCGAACGGCAAGCTTATCGTCACGCCGGGCGTGCGCCCCCAAGGTGCCGCATTGGGCGATCAGAAACGGGTCGCCACCCCCGGTCAGGCCATCGCGGATGGCGCCGATCACATCGTGGTGGGCCGCCCGATCTGGCAGGCCGAAGACCCCGCTGCCGCTGCCCGCGCCGTTCTTCAGGAAATTTCTGAACGTTAACAAGTGCCTCCCTCCGCCCTGTAGCAAATCGACCACAGCGCGCCGGGATGCGCCGCGGGGGCGGCCATCAATGCTAGGCGAAAACCGCGTAACATGTTATGTTGAACTCAGGTGATACTCCCCGACGAACTGGTTCTTCCTGATGTTCGTCACCTCCCCCCGCTCACGCAGGCGGGGGGCCTTTATTTCCCCCTTTCGTGTTGCTGTTTTTCTGTCGCGCTTTGCGCCAGATAGACCCGCAAGCGGTCCTGAAATGCGGGCACCGCGCGGGGATGGGTCAGAAACTCATCCTGCGTCATCAAACGCCAGCGCTGCCCCTCGTCGCCAAAGACGACCTGGGCCTCTGCCTCGGCGGGCAAGCGTGCAACGAAGAACCATTTGATCCGCCCCGCCTCATCAAAGCTGCCTTGCCAGATCACCGCGTCTTCGGGCACCACGATCCCCAACTCTTCGCGGCATTCGCGCAGCGCGCAGGCCAGCGGGGTCTCTTCCCCCTCGCGGCCCCCACCGGGCAAATCCCAATGATCTGCAAAGGGCAGGCCCGGCGTGTCGTCGCGCAGGATCACGGCCAGCTTCTCTCCAAGGTAAAGCGCCAGCTTTGCGCCATCAAAGCCCATGTTAAATCCCTCGCGATCTGGTTAGAATCGTCGCCCGAACCCTGCCCTCCCGGTGTACTCATGGCTACCCTCTGTCGCGACTGTCTTTCTGAAATCGCTCCGGCGCGGCGCTGTCCGCGCTGTGGCAGCCCGCGTGTGCTGTCCCACCCGGAACTCTTCGACCTGTCAATCGCCCATATGGATTGCGATGCCTTCTATGCCTCGGTGGAAAAACGCGACAATCCCGAACTGGCTGGCAAACCCGTCATCATCGGCGGCGGGCGGCGCGGGGTCGTGTCGACCGCCTGCTATGTCGCGCGGATCCGCGGCGTGCGCTCGGCCATGCCGATGTTTCAGGCGCTCAAGCTGTGCCCCGAGGCGGTGATCATCAAGCCACGCATGGAGGTCTATGTCGAAGCCTCCCGCGCGATTCGCGCGATGATGGAAGAGATGACCCCCGCGATTGAGCCCTTGTCGCTGGACGAAGCATTTCTCGATATGACCGGCACCGCGCGGCTGCACGGCCAGCCCCCGGCGGTGATGCTGGCACGGCTGGTGCGGCGGATGAAGGTAGAACTGGGGCTGACAGGTTCTATCGGGCTGAGCCATAACAAGTTTCTGGCCAAGGTCGCCTCGGACCTCGACAAGCCGCATGGGTTCTCTGTCATCGGCGCGGGCGAAACGGCGGCGTTTTTGCGCGACAAACCGGTGGGCATGATCTGGGGCGTCGGGGCCGCCACGCAGACCGCGCTGGAAAAGGCCGGCATCCGCAGTTTTTCCGATCTGTTGCGGTGGGACCAGACCGATCTCATCGCCCGCTTTGGCAGCATGGGCGACCGGCTCTGGCATCTCGCGCGCGGCCAAGACAAACGGCGCGTGTCGCGGCACCGTCCGGTGAAGTCGATCAGCAACGAGACGACATTCTCTGACGATACGGGCGATGCGGAGATTCTGGACGGCCATATCTGGCGTTTGGCGGAAAAGGTGGCGGACCGCGCCAAGGCGAAAGAGATGGCAGGCCGGGTGGTGACGCTTAAACTGAAACGCGCCGATCACTCTTTGCTATCACGCCGCCTGTCGCTGCACGATCCGACGCAACTGGCCGACCGCATTTATCGCACCGCCCGCGCCCTGTTCGATCAGGTCGACCACAATAGCGCCTATCGGCTGATCGGCGTGGGGCTATCGGATCTCTCGGGCGCAGAGGGGGCGGATATGGCCGGCGATCTACTTGATCCCGGAGCCGCACAGCGCAGCCGCGCCGAACGCGCAGCCGACAGCATCCGCAGCCGCTTCGGCGAGAAAGCAATCGTGAAAGGCCGCGCCCTGCGCTGACCTACTCCGCAGCGAGGGGAAGCCGCTGCTGCCCGATCTGCGCCACTTCGGCCACCACACGCTGCAGCGCCGCCTGCACCGCCTCGAAAGCACCGTTGGGCCGAATCAACCGCTCGTTCATATAGAGCGCCCGGTCGATCTCGACCTGCACGGCATGCTGCCCGCGCGAGGGACGGCCATAGGCTTGGGTAATATAGGCCCCGGCAAAGGGCGAATTGCGCGTCACCACGAACCCCGCCTCGACAAAGGCGGCTTCGATCCGGTCGACCACCTCGCCCCCCGCCGCCGCGCCAAAGCGGTCGCCCAACACGACATCGGGCCGCCGCATCCCGCCGCGCGCGACGCCATCCATCGCCTCATGCGGCATGGAGTGGCAATCGACCAGCACCGCCTGCCCGTGACGGCGATGCGCCCCGCTCAGCAACTCCTGCAATTTCGCGTGATAGGGCCGCCAGTAGCTGTCGATGCGCAGCTGCGCCTCCTCTTGGGAAAGCTTGCCACGATAAATCGCCCGACCATTGGCCACCACGCGGGGAATCACCCCAAGCCCCGAGGCCACGCGCGGGTTATGACCCTGCCGCGGGATCCCTTCGATGACCGATGGGTCCAACTCCTCGGGCGCGCGGTTGAGGTCGATATAGGCCCGCGGCGCACCTGCTTTGATGAAAGTGGCCCCATGCAGCGGCGCGCAATCGAACAACAGATCAACAAATGCATCCTCGGACGAGCGGATCGCATGTTCATCCAAAACCGACCGCCGCAGGAAAGACGCAGCATAATCCCGACCCGAATGGGGCGAGGCAAAGACCACGCAAGAGCGGTTTCGGTCGGGATGCAGTACTTCGTAGGCGGTCATCGGCATAATAATTCCTTCTAAGTCGAACATAGCGTGTTTATTCCGCTCCAAAAGCCCTTGATCCCGTCGCCGACTCCTTTTATAGCACCCCAACGGCGCGAAATTTCGCGCCCCATTTAGTTTTGGGGCCGGTATGGAAACGCTTAAAAGTGGGTGATTAGCTCAGCGGTAGAGCACTTCGTTGACATCGAAGGGGTCACTGGTTCGATCCCAGTATCGCCCACCATTATTCATCGACCTGCCTTTGGCAGGTTGCCCGCAACCCAGGCGCTGGCCCGCGCCACGACATGAGGAGACGACCATGAAGGTTCGCAATTCGCTCCGCTCGCTCAAGAATCGGCATCGCGATTGCCGTGTTGTGCGTCGCAAAGGCCGCGTTTACGTCATCAACAAGACGCAGCGCCGGTTCAAAGCCCGTCAGGGCTGAGCTTCGCAGCTATTCGGTTTAAAGGCCGCTCCTTCGGGGGCGGCTTTTTTCGTTGCGCCTATCTGCTTGCAACCCCGGCGCAAAACCCCACCTTCAAAGCAGACTTGAATAACAAGGAAGACCATCATGTCGGACACGCCCGAATATACGCCGCCAAAGGTTTGGAAATGGGAATCAGAAAGCGGCGGCAAATTCGCCAGCACCAACCGGCCCATCGCCGGTGCGACCCATGACAAGGACCTGCCCGTCGGCGACCATCCCTTCCAACTTTATTCCCTTGCCACACCCAATGGCGTCAAAGTCACGGTGATGTTCGAAGAACTGCTAGAGGCGGGCCATAAGGCGGCTGAATACGACGCTTGGCTGGTTGATATTTCCGAGGGCGATCAGTTCGGTTCGGGCTTTGTCGAGGTGAACCCCAACTCTAAAATTCCCGCGCTGATGGACCGCTCTGGCGATGCGCCCCAGCGGGTTTTCGAATCGGGCGCGATCCTGCTCTGTCTCGCTGAGAAGTTTGGCGCCTTCCTGCCCCAAGACCCCACCCGTCGGACCGAGGCGCTGTCGTGGCTCTTCTGGCAGATGGGCAGCGCGCCCTACCTTGGCGGCGGCTTTGGCCATTTCTACGCCTACGCCCCAGAGAAGTTCGAATACCCCATCAACCGTTTCGCGATGGAAACCAAGCGTCAGCTTGATGTAATGGACAAGCATTTGGCCGAGCATGAGTATTTCGCCGATGAATACTCCATCGCCGATATGGCGATCTGGAGCTGGTATGGTCAATTGGTGCTCGGGCGGCTCTACTCGGCGGCTGAGTTCCTTGACGTGACCTCTTACAAAAACGTCATGCGTTGGGCCGAAGCGATTGACGCACGCCCTGCCGTGACCCGGGGCCGTATGGTCAACCGCGCCTTCGGCGACGATCTGTCGATGCAACTGCATGAGCGGCACGACGCCAGCGATTTCGACACCAAGACCCAAGACAAGATCGGCAGCAAGGACTGACCGCTTAGCCCTCGGCCTGATGCGGTCGGGGGCTTTCCGACCAAATTTATCGGAATTGGTTGCAGGGCCGGATAAAACCTGTTTCTTACTGTTTCAGTCAAGTTATCCCAAATGGAACAGGACCCTGATATGACCTTCTGCAAAACATCGACTGCCGCCGCTGCGCTGATGGCGCTGGCCCTTCCTGCGCTGGCCGATGGCGAGTTGAATCTCTACTCGTCGCGTCACTACGACACTGACGAGCGGCTCTACTCCGACTTTACCGAAGCGACCGGCATCACCATCAACCGCATCGAAGGCAAAGCCGACGAACTGCTGGCCCGTATGGAAGCCGAAGGCGCGAACTCCCCCGCCGACGTCCTGCTGACCGTGGACACCAGCCGCCTCAAGCGCGCCAAAGACATGGACCTGCTGCAAGCGGTCGAGAGCGACACGCTCGAAGAGCGCATCCCCGGCAACCTGCAGGACGACGACAACCAGTGGTTCGGTCTGTCCCAACGCGCGCGGATCATCTTCTACAACAAAGAGACGATGGACAATCCGCCAGCGACCTACATGGATCTTGCCGATCCGGCCTACAAAGGTCAGGTCTGCATCCGGTCTTCGACCAACACCTACAACCAGACCCTGCTGGCCTCCATCGTGACCCATGAGGGCGAAGAAGCCGCGACCGAATGGGCGCAGGGCGTGGTCGACAACATGGCGCGCGCACCCCAAGGCGGTGACACTGACCAGCTGCGCGGCATCGTTTCGGGTGAGTGCGACATCGCGGTCTCCAACAGCTATTACTTCGCGCGCGCGATCCGCACTGATGTCGACGGCGTGAGCGCCGATATCGGCAAGATCGGCCTGATCTGGCCGGACCAAGAAGGCAACGGCGCGCATATGAACCTCTCGGGCGGCGGCGTGGCCAAGAACGCACCGAACAAAGAGAACGCGGTGAAATTCCTTGAGTATCTCGCCTCTGATCAGGCGCAGGTCTATTTCTCGGCGGGCAACGATGAGTTCCCCACCGTGGAAGGCGTAGAACTGGCCGACAGCGTCAAGCAGTTGGGTGAGTTCAAAGCCGACGAGGTGAACCTGTCGGACGTGGCCGAGAACATCGGCACCGCGCAGAAGATCTTCAACTCGGTTGGCTGGGAATAATTCAACCTAGCGAGTAGTGCAGAAGGCGGGCTTTCGGGCCCGCCTTTATTTATGCGCACGGCGTGCAGCAAACGCTTCGCCCGGGGGCACCTCAGGCATCGCCCTCCCCCTCATCGCGCCCGGCCCGGAATCAAGCCGCAGGCGCCGGGCCATCGCCTGCCCGTCCCGGCGGGGAGGCGATTTGGTGAGGCAGGGCAAGCCCTAGCGAACACACACCAAGATTGCACCCTAAAGTGGCACCAAGGCACGTCAGGATCGCCACCCCACGAGCAGGCGCTAGCCCTTGTGGCTTACCGCTGACGCCCCACCTGCCGACAGATCAAGATCACCGGCAGCAGCCCCATCGCCACGATCACCAAGCTCGGCACCGCCGCTCCGTTCAAGCGTTCATCACTCGCCAGCCGGTACGCCTGCACCGCCAGCGTGTCATAGTTGAAAGGCCGCATGATCAGCGTCGCAGGCAGTTCCTTCATCACGTCGACAAAGACGATCAGCAGCGCGGTCAGCAGGCTCGGCGCAAGGATCGGCAGATGCACCCGGCGCAGCGTCCCCAAGGGCGTCTGCCCCAGTGACCGCGCGGCGGCGTCCATATTCGCATGCACCATCGACTGCCCGCCCTCATAGGCCCCAAGCGCCGCAGCGAGGAAGCGCACCAGATAGGCCAGCACCAAGAGCCAAATTGAACCGGTAATCAAAAGCCCGGTGGAAACATCAAAGGTCTCGCGCATCCAAGCGTCGAGCGCGTTGTCGAAGGCCGCGAAGGGCACCAGCAGCCCCACGGCGATCACCCCGCCCGGCACCGCATAGCCCAACCGCGCGACATAAGCCGCCCCCTGCGAGACCCGGCCCGGGCGCAGCCGCCGGTAAAACCCCACACTGATCGCCGCCAGCACCGTCAGCACAGCCGCGACCCCAGCAAGCGTTACCGAGTTGCGCATGAAACCGAGGTAGCGCGGGCTGAAAAGGCTCTGCTCGCTATCAAGCCCCATGGTCACGAGGATGACCACCGGCAGCACCGCGCCAAAGAGCACCGGCACACCACAAAGTATGATCGCCGCTGCGGCTTGCCAGCCTTTCAACTCGGCTGGCGGTGCGGATTGGGTCCGGCGCGCGGGGTCGTGATACTTGGCCTTGCCGCGCTGCGCCCGCTCCAGCATCGCCAGCAACAGCGCGAAACTCAGCAGGCAAAGCGCCAGTTGCGCGGCGGCGGCCCGGTCGAACATGGAAAACCAGCTGGTGTAGATGCCGGTGGCAAAGGTCTGGACGCCGAAATAGGCCACGGTGCCGAAATCGGCGATGGTCTCCATCACCGCCAGCAACACGCCGCCCGCAATGGCAGGACGTGCCAGCGGCAAGCTGACCTTGAAAAACGCGGCCCAAGCGCTGGAGCCGAGCGCGCGGGCGGCCAGGAATGTCGTCCCGCTTTGTTGCAGAAATGCGGCGCGGGCCAGGAGGTAGACGTAAGGATAAAGCACCAACACCAGCATCGCCGCCGCCCCGCCAAGCGAGCGGATCTCGGGGAACCAGTAGTCACGCGGACCCCAGCCCGTGATGTCGCGCAGCATGGTCTGCACAATGCCGGGATGGTCGAGCACATGGGTATAGGCGTAGGCCAGCACATAGGCCGGGAAGGCCAGCGGCAGCACCAGTGCAATCTCCAACAGCTTGGCGCCGGGGAAACGTGTCATCGTCACCAGCCAAGCCGCCCCCACACCGATGGCAAAGGTGCCAAGAGATACCAGCAACACCAGCAGCAGCGTCGTCACCGTGTAGCGGCCCAGCACCGTGTCGATCAGGTGTTGCACCGTCTCCGTCCCGCCGCTCAGCGCGGCGATCAGCACCGCCAGCATCGGCAGCGCACAGAGGGTGGCGACGGTCAGGGCGACAGCCGACAGCGCGCGCAGCCCGTCGCGGGCGCGGCGCAGATGAGGCGTCTCAGAGGAGGCGGTGTTCAGCGTCATGCGCCCTATTTCGACGATTTCACTCGGAAATGCCAGAGGGCGCGACGCCGCGCCTCAATCGTAGCTGCGGGTATCTTCGATCACCAACCCGTCGCGCGGCAGGCTGCCGGGGGCAACCAGCTCGACCCGGCCCTTGAGCTTGAGTAGATCGGCGACGGATCGGGCATAAGCGTCCTTGTCCACTCCGGCGGTTTCGATCTGAACTGTCATCACATCGGCCTCGCCTTCCCGGCTGGCGATGACGCGGGCCTTTTGGATCTCCTCGTGCTGGGCGACCAGTGCCGCCACCTGCTCGGGCCGGACGAACATGCCCTTGATCTTGGTGGTCTGATCGGCGCGGCCCATCCAGCCCTTGATCCGCATGTTGGTCCGCCCACAGGGGCTTTCGCCCTCCAAAACGGCACTAAGGTCGCCGGTGGCGAAGCGAATGAGCGGGTAATCGGGGTTCAGCGTGGTGACCACCACCTCGCCAACCTCGCCAGGCGCGACCGGGATTCCGGTGCCGGGAGTGACGATCTCGACGATGACCTGCTCGTCGACGATCAGCCCCTCCATCGCCGGGCTTTCATAGGCGATATTGCCCAGATCGGCGGTGGCATAGGATTGCAAACAGGTGATACCGCGCTCTTGATAGAAGGCCCGCAGGCTGGGGAAAAGCGCGCCGCCGCCGACTGCCGCCTTGGTGATTTTCAGCTCAACCCCCATGGCATCGGCCTTTTCCAAGATCACCTTGAGGTAATCCGGCGTGCCCGCATAGGCGGTTGAGCCCACATCACGGGCGGCGGTGACCTGTAGCTCGGTCTGGCCAGTGCCTGCGGGCAAGACGGTCGCCCCGACCGCGCGCGCCCCGGATTCGAAGATCATGCCGGCAGGGGTCAGGTGGTAGCCAAAGCAGTTGTGCACCACATCGCCCGCGCCGATGCCCGCGGCATGCAGGAAGCGCCCCATCCGCCACCAGTCAGGATCGTTGCTGGAGGGCTCGTAAATCGGTCCGGGCGACTGGAAGACATGGCTGAACTCCGTCACCGGCTTGGTCGTGAACCCGCCGAAGGGCGGCTGCCCCGCCTGCGCCTTGCCAAGCTCAGATTTGCGCAGCACCGGGAGGTCGGCTAGGGCGGCGGCCGAGGTGATCTGTGTCGCATTCACCCCTTTGAGCGTCTCGCCATAGCCCGGCAAGCCCTGCGCGCGGGCGATCTGCTGCGGCAGCGCCTGCGCCAGATCGGCCGCCCGTTGGTCGGCGCTGCGGGTTTCCAGATCGTCGAAATGGGGCTTGGTCAGCATCCCTGTCACTTTCCTGCTATGGCATCACTGGAGAGGGCATAGGCCCGCTCTGGTCTTGTCTTGGGTCTTTCTGGTCCGGTGGGTACCGGCTTAACTCAGCCAGCGTTTGCGGCGGCGGTAGCTGCGCACGTCGCGAAAGCTTTTGCGGCCCTCGTCGGACATGCCGAGGTAGAATTCCTTCACGTCTTGGTTCTCACGTAGGTCCTTGGCGGGACCGTCCATCACCACGCGCCCCGATTCGAGGATGTAGCCGTAATGCGCAAAGCGCAGCGCGACGTTGGTGTTCTGCTCGGCCAGCAAGAAGGTCACGCCCTCTTGCTCGTTCACCGATTTCACGATCTCGAAAATCTGCTCAACCAGTTGCGGCGCAAGGCCCATCGATGGCTCGTCCAAAAGGATCGTCTCAGGCCGGGACATCAGGGCGCGGCCAATGGCGCACATCTGCTGCTCGCCGCCCGAGGTATAGCCAGCCTGCGAGCGGCGGCGCTCTTTCAGGCGGGGGAAATAGTTATAAACCATCTCAAGATCCTGCTGAATCGCGGCATTGCCATCGGTGCGGGTATAGGCACCGGTCAGCAGGTTTTCTTCGATGGTGAGGTGCTCAAAACAGTGACGGCCTTCCATGACCTGCACGACACCTTTCTTCACGGTCTCGGCAGGATCCTGATGCTGGATCGGACCGCCGCGGTATTTGATAGAGCCTTTGGTAACCTCGCCTCGCTCCGAGGCCAGCAGCCCCGAGATCGCCTTGAGCGTCGTCGTCTTGCCCGCGCCATTGCCGCCCAGCAGCGCGGTGATGCCGCCCTTGGGCACGTTCAGGCTGACGCCCTTCAGCACGAGGATGACGTGGTTGTAGATCACCTCGATATTGTTGACCTCAAGCAGGTTGTCGACTGCGACGTCATTGGTGTTGGCGGCATCCAGCATGGGAAGGACCTTTCTTGGCGCTTGGGTAGGTTCCCGGCCACCCAGAAGGGCAGCCGGGAGCGGTATCTTAGCAGTTGCCTTCGATGGCGTTTTCGTCGGCATAGGCCGAGCTATCCGCATCGATCAGCGGCTGGATCACGTCTTGATCCGACTGCATGAAGTCCGACACGAGGTTCCATTCCTTGGCTTCCGCATCCCACTGGGTCACGGCGACAAAGCCCTCACCACCGTGGTTTTCACAGGAGACCGAGAACTCAGGCCCGAAGTCCGGCAAGCCAAGCGCCGCCATCTTCTCTTCGGTGATCTCAAGCTGCTCCATCCCGTCGCGCATCTGGCCGCCGGAGATGTCGCTCACACCGTGGATTTCCTGCGCCGTACGGGCCGCTTCAGACACCAGCATGGCGGCATAGACGCCACGGTTATAAAGCACCGAACCAACCTGATCGCCTGCGCCGGCAGCTTTGCCCGCATCGACGACGTACTTCTGCAGATCGTCATAAAGCGGATAGTCGGAGCCCACGTTGTGGAAGGTCAGCGCCTTGTAGCCATCGGCCTTGGCACCCGCCGCCAGAACGTCGTTTTCCGAACCGGACCACCAGATCCCAATGAACTTATCCATCGGGAAGCGGATGTTGGCGGCTTCTTGAACCGCAACTTGGTTCATCACGCCCCAGCCATACATGATCACATAGTCAGGCTTGTCGCGGCGGATTTGCAGCCACTGCGATTTCTGCTCCTGACCGGGGTGATCGACGGGCACTTCTTTCAGCTCGAAACCATGCTTCTCGCTCAGCTCTTGCAGCGTGCGGATCGGCTCCTTGCCATAGGCGGAGTTGTGGTACACGAGCGCGATCTTCTTGCCCTCAAGGCTGCCGCCTTCCTGCTCCATGATGTGCTTGATCGCAACAGACGCGCCATCCCAGTAGTTCGCAGGGAAGTTAAAGACGTGGCTGAAAGTGTTGCCGTTCTTGGCCGAGGTACGGCCCAGACCCGATGTCAGCATCGGGATGTCGTCTGCGGTGACTTTGGGGATCAGCTGGTAGGTGATGCCGGTCGAGAGCGGCTGATACACCAGCGCGCCTTCGCCCTTGGTCGACTCGTAGCACTCAACGCCTTTTTCGGTGTTATAGGCGGTCTCGCACTCTGGCACACGGATGGTTTCGCCACCGATGCCGCCGTCACGCTCGTTCAGCAACGTGAAGTAATCGGCGTAACCGTCGGCGAAGGGGATGCCGCCCGCCGCGTAGGGCCCGGTACGATAGCTCAGCGATGGAAAGACAAGGTCCGCCATCACGGGGCTTGCGGCCATCAGGCCAGCTACGGCCAGTGTTCCCAGTTTATATTTCATCGGTGTTTCCTCCCTTGGATTGTCCGACTTGGGTGTTTGGGCCGGGTTTCCTCCCTCCGGCCTCGCTTTTCATGGCCGTCCCTTAGTGCGGGAAGGGCCACAATCTCAGTTTTTCCTTGGCCACGCGCCACAGCTGCGCCAGCCCGTGCGGCTCTGCGATCAGGAAGATCACGATCAGCCCGCCGACAATCACCAGCTGCAAATGCGCCACGATATCCGTGGGCCAGCCCAGCCAGTCGACGCCGACGATCTTCAGAAGCACCGGCAGCAGCACAAGGAATGCGGCCCCCGCAAAGCTGCCAAAGATGCTGCCCAATCCTCCGATGATGATCATAAAGAGCACAAGGAACGATTTGGTGATGCCGAAGGCTTCGCCCACTTCGACCGCGCCGAGATAGATCGAAAAGAACAACGCGCCGGAGATGCCGATGAAGAAAGAGCTCACCGCAAAGGCCGTCAGTTTCGCCCGCAGCGGGTTCACCCCGATGATCTCGGCCGCGATGTCCATGTCGCGGATCGCCATCCATTTACGTCCCACCGAGCCGCGCGTCAGGTTGCGCGCCACCAGTGCCGAAAAGACCGTGAAGATCAGGCAGAACATATAGGTGGCCCAGGCTTCGGCGCTCGGTCCGGTGATCAGGATGCCAAAAGTGTCCCGCTCAGGTGCGCTGATCTGGCCGGAGGCCGAGTAGTTGTAGAACCACGGCACCCGGTTAAACAGCCACACAAGGAAGAACTGCGCCGCAAGTGTCGCCACGGCAAGGTAGAACCCCTTAATCCGCAGGCTTGGCAGGCCGAAGAGCGCCCCAACGGCGGCGGTGATCAACCCGGCGAGCAGGATATGGATGAACATGCTCACATCTGGCATCGCCGTCATCAGTTTGTAGGAGGCGTAAGCGCCCACCGCCATGAAGCCCCCGGTGCCAAGGCTCACCTGCCCGCAATAGCCGACAAGGATGTTCAGCCCGATCGCCGCGATGGCGTAGATCAAGAAGGGCAGGAACAGCGAGTTTACCCAGTAGTCATTGACCATGAAGGGAATGACGAAGATCGCGACGAACAGCACCACATAGTAACGGTAGCGGTCGAATTTGATCGGAAAGGTCTGTTGGTCTTCGGCGTAAGTCGTGCTGAAATCGCCTGCTTCACGATAGAACATTAGACTGATTTCCCTTCTGCGATCATTGTGTCGTTGGATGCACAGTGGCGCATCATGCCTGTATCAAACCCGTTCAATGATCTTCTCCCCAAACAGGCCCTGCGGGCGGAAGACGAGGAAGACGAGCGCCAGCATATAGGCGAACCAGTTCTCGGTCGCGCCGCCAAGGAAGGGGGCACCGATCAGGAACTCGAACAGCTTCTCACCCACACCGATGATCAGCCCGCCGACAATCGCGCCGGGGATCGAGGTGAAGCCGCCCAGCATCAGCACCGGCAGCGCCTTGAGCGCGATCAGCGACAGCGAGAACTGCACGCCCGACTTGGCGCCCCACATGATGCCCGCCACCAGCGCCACAAAACCCGCCAGCGACCAGACCAAGATCCAGATGAAGTTGAGCGAAACCCCCACCGACAACGCGGCCTAATGGTCGTCCGCCACAGCGCGCATGGCGCGGCCCTGTTTGGTGTATTGTGCGAACATCACCAGCCCGATCACAAGGATCGCCGCGACGATGGAGGCCACGATATCGAGGTTGTCGATAAAGAAGCCGTAGCCGGTGGCCTCAAAGGTGAATTCGTCGATCCAGACGTTGATGCCCTGCGGCAGACCGACATCGAGCGTCTTGATCTCGGATCCCCACATCAGGTCACCCACGCCTTCGAGGAAATAGGCCAGGCCGATGGTCGCCATGAACAGAATGATCGGCTCTTGCCCCACAAGGTAGCGGAACACGAAACGCTGCACGCAATAGGCCAGCACGATCATCACGATCATCGTTAACACAATGGCAAGGAAGGCAGGCACATGCCAACCAAAGTGATGCACTTCGGTGCCCAAGATCGCGTTGATCAGATGGCTAAAGGGCACCTGCCCGTCCATGATCCCGACCAGTGTCAGCGCGGCAAAAAGCGCCATAACACCTTGGGCATAATTGAAAATACCCGAAGCCTTGTAGATCAGCACGAAGCCAAGCGCGACGAGCGCATAAAGCACCCCGGCCATCAGCCCGTTGAGAAAAACCTCAATTGTAAACGCCAGTTGCTCAGGCATCATTGGCCCTCCCCAAAGTCAGAACGGCTGTGTCGTTGCGGGTGGTCGTGCAAAGATCACTCATGTGCCACCCCCAGATAGGCGTCGATCACCTCTTGATTGTTGCGCACGTCATGGGGCGAGCCGTCACCGATCTTGCGACCGTAGTCCATCACCACGACGCGGTCGCTAAGGTCCATGACCACGCCCATGTCATGCTCAATCAGCGCGATGGTGGTGCCGAATTCGTCGTTCACATCGAGGATAAAGCGGGACATGTCCTCTTTCTCTTCGACGTTCATGCCAGCCATCGGCTCATCCAGCAGCAGGATCGTTGGCTCAGCCGCCAAGGCGCGGGCCAGTTCAACGCGCTTTTTCAGACCGTAAGGCAGACGCGCGACCGGGGTTTTACGGATCGCCTGAATCTCCAGAAAGTCGATGACCTTCTCGGCGATCTCGCGGTTCTCCACTTCTTCGCGCTCGGCTTTTCCCTTCCACAGGGACTGCGCCAGCAGCCCCGATTTCATCTGGGTCAGACGGCCCGTCATCACGTTGTCGAGCACTGACATGCCCTCAAACAGCGCGATGTTCTGAAAGGTCCGTGCGATGCCCTGCTGCGCCACCTGGTAGGGTTTCATCGGCGGACGCTGCGCGCCTTTGTACCAAACCTCACCCTCCTGCGGGACGTAGAAGCCACTGATCACATTGAGCATCGAGGACTTGCCCGCCCCGTTCGGCCCAATGATCGCGCGGATTTCGCCCTCGCGGATGTCAAACGAGATGTCCTTGATCGCTTCCACACCGCCGAAACGCAGGGTGATGTTTTTCATCTCCATCACCGTGGGGCCGATTGTGCGGCCGTCGTCGGTGACATAGCTGTCAGCCTGATCTTTCACGCTGTCCCTTTCCATAGTTCCCGCCTGCCCGGCGCTGGCCCCGGCCGCGCTCATTCTGCTGCCATCTTGTGGCTGGTCGGCTGCACCGCGGCGTCGCGAATCTCGAGCGTCGCCTTGATCGAGCCTTTGCGGCCGTCCTCATAGGTCACTTCCGTCTCGGTACTGACCTGTTTGGAGCCGTCATAAAGTGCGGTGATGATATCGGCGTATTTCTCTTCGATGATCTTGCGGCGCACTTTGCGGGTGCGGGTCAATTCACCATCGTCGGCGTCCAACTCTTTGTGCAGCACGACAAAACGGTGCACCTGACATCCCGAAAGCATCTCATCCTCGGCGACCGAGCGGTTCACCTCCTCCACATGGCTTTGGATCGTGTCCATCACCTGCGGATGCCGCGCGAGTTCTTGGTAAGAGGCATAGCCGATGTTGTTGCGCTCGGCCCAGTTGCCCACCGCCGTGAGGTCGATGTTGATGAAAGCGGTGCATTCGCTGCGCTGGTTGCCAAAAACCACAGTCTCAAGGATGTTGGGGAAGAACTTGAGCTTGTTCTCCACATATTTCGGCGCAAAGAGGCGCCCATCGGCCATCTGGCCCACGTCCTTGGCGCGGTCGATGATGCGCAGGTGGCCCGAGCCTTCTTCGATAAAGCCCGCATCGCCCGTGGCGACCCAGCCCTCGGCATCTTTGGTGTCTGCGGTGCTTTCGGGGTTCTTGTAGTATTCCACAAAAACACCCGGCGAGCGGTAGAAGACCTCGCCATTGTCGGCGATTTTCAACTCAACGCCGGGGCAGGTCACACCCACGGTATCACTGCGCACCTCGCCATCGGGCTGCGCGGTGATGAACACCGTCGCCTCGGTCTGGCCGTAGAGTTGTTTGAGGTTGATGCCGAGCGAGCGGTAGAAATCAAAAATCTCAGGCCCAATCGCCTCGCCTGCCGTATAGCCAACACGCACGCGGCTGAACCCGAGCGTGTTTTTCAGCGGGCCATAGATCATCAGCTCACCAAGCGCATATTTCGCACGGTCCATGAACGAGACCTTCTTGCCGTCCAAAATCGCAGGCCCAACCTTGCGGGCATGGGCCATGAAGGTATCGAACAGCCATTTCTTGAAGCGGCTCGCGTCTTCCATACGGATCATAACGCTGGTCAGCTGCGTCTCGAACACGCGCGGCGGAGCGAAGTAATAGGTCGGCCCGATCTCGCGCAGATCGACATGCATGGTGTCGGCGCTTTCAGGGCAGTTGGTGCAGAACCCGGTCCAGAGCGCTTGGCCCACGGAGAAGATGAAATCCCCAACCCATGCCATCGGCAGATAGGCGAGGATCTCGTCCGTGCGACGCAGATTGTCGAACTCTGACGAAGATTTCGCCGTTTCAATCACGTTGCGGTTGCTCAGCACCACGCCCTTGGGCTTGCCTGTGGTGCCCGAGGTGTAAAGCATCACACCGGTCGAGTCGTAATTCAGCTTGGCCTGACGCGCCTCCAACTCGGCGATGTGCTTTTCGCGATTGGCGCGGCCCAATTCCTGCACTGCGCTGTATTGGTCAAGCTTGGAGTGGTCATATTTCCGCAGGCCCCGCGGGTCGAGATAGACCATCCGCTCAAAGTCAGGCAGCTGCGCCTGCACTTCGATGATCTTGTCGACCTGCTCCTGATCGCCCACCACGGCGATGCGCGCGCCGCAGTGGCCCATGACATAGGCCATCTCTTCGGCGTTGGCGTCTTGGTAAAGCGGGACGGGGATGGCGCCAGCCATCTGCGCCGCCATCATCGCCCAATAGAGGTATGGTCGGTTGCGCCCGATAACAGCGACGAAATCGCCCTCATCCAGTCCCAGCTCCAAAAATCCGAGCGCCAGCGCCTCAACCTCGTCGCGGGTTTGCGACCAGGTCCAGCTTTGCCAGATCCCGTATTCCTTCTCCCGGTAAGCGGGGGCGTTTGCGAATTCACTTGCGTTGCGATGCAACAGCGCCGGCACGGACTGAGGTCCGTCGGCACGCGTCAGCGGCTTGGCCAAATTGTCTTCCTCCCATGCCCGCCCTCCCCGGCGGGTTCGATCGCTTGTGCGATTCTATGATCTCACAAGTGACGTTGTCTTAGGTGTGGAGGTCAACTTTTTCCTGATCTTTTCCGAATCCTAACGAATTGTTACAGCGCGATTTAGCACCCTTCGCGGCTAGTCGATGCCGTTGGCACGCTGCACCTCGCGCACATAGGTCACGATGGATTTAACCTCGGCCTGGGTGATCCCTTCCACCGGGGGCATATTGCCGAAAGACCAGTGGTGCTGGCGTACGCCATTGGTTGCCGCGACCAGAAAGGCGCCATCGCCATGGTGGCTGGGCTCATAAATTTTATGGATCAGCGGTGGGCCGGACCCGTCGCGCCCGGCGGCATTAACCCCGTGACAGGCCGAGCATTTCGCTTCAAATGCACGTGCGCCGATCTGCGCCTGCTCGCTCAGGCTGTCCGGCAGGGTAACGGCTGCCATCGCCGCGCCGCTTGCTGTGGGGGCCGGGGCCTCTTCGGCACGCCACCACATATATCCGCCAATCGCGACCACCGCAGCCACCGCCACCATTCCAAAGTTCTTGTCCATGCCCTGCCTTTCGGGTTTCATTTGCCGCGCTTCTCCGGGCCTCCAGCGCAAGAAGGTCAAGCGCCATTTGGCCTTTCCTCTGCGCGGCGCTGGCCCTACCGTCGACGGATGCCAATGCAGATCACCGATGACCAAACCAAAGCCCTGACCCAAGCCGGTCTGAACCTGATCGCTCAGGCTATGACAGCGACCTGCGCCTTGCGGTCTGCAACGGGCCGTTTCAATCCATGTTCGACCTGCCCGATGAACTGGTCACTCCCGGCGCGCCGTTTGAGGATACGATCCGCCATCTTGCCGGAACCGGCGAATATGGCGAGGTCACGGATGTCGATGCCTTCGTGGCCGAGCGTGTCGAACAGGCGCAGGCTTTTGTGCCGCATTACATGGAACGCACCCGCGCGAACGGGCGCACCATCAGCGTCGAAGGTTCTCCGCTGCCGCAGGGCGGCTGGGTCACCGTCTATACCGACATCACCAACACCAAACGGCAAGAGGCGCTGTTGCGCGCGCGGTCCGATGCGCTGAGCGATCAACTGCTCTCCCATGCCGAACAACTCGCCGCCAGCAACCGCAAACTCGAAGCGACGATCACGGCGCTGGAAGAAGCCAAACGGCAGGTCACCGAAAGCGAAGCCCGCACCCGCCTGACGACCGAGATGATGCCCGCCCATATCGCCCATGTCGACGAGAATGGCCGCTATATCTATTCCAACCGCCGTCTGAGCAGTGTCATGCCGGGACGGCCCAGCAATATCTACGGACTGCACATCAGCGACGCGCTTGGGGCCTCGGCCTATGCGCGGATCAAACCGGCGCTGACCCAAGCCTATGCGGGCAGCCCGGCGGTGATCGAGTTCACTCATGACGCCTCTGCCCGCCGGATACGCGGTGCCTTCACCCCCGATGGGCGCGGCGGGGTCTATATCCTGTCGATGGACATCACCGAAGAAACCCAGACCCGCGTCGCCCTGCAACAGACACTGAAACGCGAGCTCGCCTCACGGATGATCTCTGGGCTGGCGCATGATTTCTCAAACCTTTTGACGATCATTCTGGGGATGCAGTCGAAACTCGCCCGCCTGCCCAACATGCCGCGCCAAGCGGGCGAATTGGTCGAAGGGACCTTGGCCGCCGCGCGGCGGGGTGGCACGCTGCTGAGTTCCATCGCCGATGTGACCGAACCCCGCGCCCTGCGCCCCGCGGCCACCGATCTCGCCGACCTGCTGAACGAGCTTTCGACCCTCGCCGCCCCCACTCTGCCGCCGAAATGCGCGCTGGTGGTGCGCAATGACGCGCCGGAGGGGGCTGTCCTGCTCGATAAAGGGCGGGTGCAGGACGCGCTTTTGAACCTCATCCTCAACGCCCGCGATGCCTGCGGCGCGCAGGGCACGATCACGCTGACCCAACGGCTGGTGCATGACACATGGACCGAATGGGTGATCCACGATACCGGGCCGGGCTTCTCGCCCTCTGCGCTGGAGCGTGGGGTCGAGCCCTTTTTCACCACAAAGGGCAGCGAGGGGTCGGGGCTGGGCCTGTCGATGGTCTACGACATGACCAAATCCGCAGGCGGCGATCTGCGGCTGAGCAATGCCCCCGAGGGCGGCGCGCAGATCAGCCTGCGCCTGCCCTACCGCGCCACCGTGCCCGCCACGACAGGACTGGTGCTGCTGGTCGAAGACACGAGTGATATCCGCGCTGTGGTGCGCGACATGTTGATGGATCAGGGCCATTCGGTGATCGAGGCCACCAGCGCCGATGAGGCCACCGCCCTGATCGCTGATCTGCCCGACATCACCCTTGTCCTCTCCGACATCCAACTCACCGGCGAAGGCACCGGCATCGACCTTGCCCGCCGTGTCGGCAGCAGCCTGCCACTGTTGCTGATGACCTCTCTGCCCGCCGATCACCCGCTGTTTGCCGAGGCGCAAACCCTCGCGCCGGTGCTGCGCAAACCCTTTGAAAAAGACGATCTGCAAGCGTTGATTGCCCCATTGAAAGCCACCGCCCCATGAGCCGTGATACCGCCCCGCGCCCGCTGGTCACCATTCTGGATGACGAGCCTGAAATCCGCAGCATGCTGTCAGATACGCTTGAAGAAGCGGGCTTCGACACGCTGAGCTTTGGTCGCGCGCGGGCTTTTGAGGCCGCCTTGGCCAACCATACGCCCGATGTCTGCCTTGTCGATCTCAGCCTGCCCGACACCGACGGGCTGACGCTGGTCCACCGGCTGGCGCTGGAGCAAGGCGCGATCGTTATCATCATCTCGGGCCGCGCGCAGGTGCAAGACCGGGTGACCGGGCTGGAGTTGGGGGCCGATGATTACATCATCAAACCTTTCGACCCGGCGGAAGTGGTCGCCCGCATCCGCGCGCGCCTGCGCAGCGCCAAGCCCACCCCGCAGGCTGGCACCACCGCGCGGTTCAACGGCTGGACTGCGCATTTCGACCGCTATGTCTTGCAGGATGCGACAGGCACCGAGGTGACATTTTCCCACGCCGAAGGCGAGGTGCTGCGCCTGTTCCTAGACGCACCGAAACGCCTGATCAGCCGCGCGCAGATGCAAGAAAGCCTTGGTGGCGTCGCCTCGGAGAGCTTTGACCGGGCGATGGACGTGCGCATCTCGCGGTTGCGCACGAAACTTGGCGAAGACCCGAAAAACCCGCAATTGATCAAGACGATCTATGGCGCGGGCTATATCTTCCTTGGCGATGTGGATTGGGACTGACGGCGCTCAAAGCGCCGCGACGGCCCGGCCCAACACCTCGACCGCCGCGACCAGATCGTCTTCGGCGGTGTCCTCTTCGAAAGCATGGCTGATCCCGTTGATCGACGGCGCGAACAACATCGCCACGGGCATCAGCCGGGCCACATTGGTCGCGTCGTGCAAAGCCCCCGAGGGCATCTTGCGCCACTTGCCCGGCGCTACCGTCTCCGCCGCATCGGCCAGCGCGTCGCGCAGCCGGGCATCCATCGCCACCGGCTCCAACCCCAACATCGGACCAAAAGACAGCTCCATCCCGCGGGTCTGGGCGACCTCATCGGCAGTCTCGCGGATGATCGCTTCCATCCGGGACAGACGGTCGCTGTCGCCGTCCCGCCACTGCATGGAAAATACCGCCTTGCCCGGCACGATGGACGAGGCATTGGGATGCAGGCTGACATGGCCGATCGTCCAGACGGTGCTGGGCGTCACCACATTGCGCAGCCGGTCATTGAGCAGGCTGTTGAAGGCAGATACCGCTTGAAAGGCATCCTTGCGCACCGCCATCGGCGTGGTGCCCGCGTGGTTCTGCTGGCCTTCAAAGGTCACCTTCATATCGCGAATACCGACGATATCGGTGACGACACCGATCTGCTCGCCACTGTCATCCAGCGTCGGCCCCTGTTCGATGTGTAGCTCGATATAGCCGGTGAACTGCGCGGGATCGACCGGGCCGGTCACCATGCCCGTCATCGCCTTGCGCGCCTCCGCCAAACTGACCCCCGCATGATCGGTGAGACCGTCAGCATCCACCTGATCCAGAGCGCCGGACCAGACGGTCGAACCGGTGGTCACGCCAAAGCGCCCCTCTTCATCCTGAAACGACACGACCGAGACCGCAGCCCCCCCGGCCTCCTGTGCTGCGCGGGCCACTTCAAGTGCGGCGATCACACCCAAGGCACCATCAAGCCAGCCGCCTTCGGGCTGGCTGTCGGAATGCGATCCCAGCAGGATCGACGGCCCCTCGGCAAGTCCGAAGAGGTTACCCATGGCGTCGACCTCAACGGTCAGCCCCGCATCGCGCATCCGCCCGGCAAGCCATTCCCGCGCCTCCACATCGGCAGCGGAATAGGCCGGGCGCACCACGCCCTTGCCCACACCCGCCGCGCCAATGGCACGCAGGTCGTGCAGGTCTTTCAAAAATCGGGCAGCATCAATCTTCATCTTCAGAACTTTCCTTACTCGGCAGCGACGGCCCCTTTCGCCGCCTCCACCCTAACGGCAGAGAACTTAAACTCCGGGATCTTGCCGTAGGGGTCAACCGCTGGATTTGTCAGGATATTCGCCGCGGCCTCGACATAGGCGAAGGGCAGGAAAACCATATCAGGGGCCACGGCGCGGTCCTCACGGGCCATGATCTCGATACTGCCGCGTTTGGTGGATAGCCGCACATGTTCACCCGGTGCCACACCCAGACGCCGCAGGGTCGACGGATGAAGTGAGCAGTTTGCCTCTGGCTCCAGCCCATCCAAGACCTTGGAGCGCCGCGTCATCGACCCGGTATGCCAGTGCTCCAACTGGCGTCCTGTCGTAAGGATCATCGGGTAGTCTGCATCCGGCACATCATCAGGGGCCACGATCGCGGCGGGGGTGAATTTGGCACGGCCTTCGGGCCGCGGGAAACCCTCGCTAAAGACAATCGCCTGCCCGGGATCGTATTCGCTGAGCGACGGGTAGGTCACAGCATTCTCACGCGCCAAACGGTCCCATGTGATGTTGTCAAAGGACTTCATGTTCAGCTTCATCTCGGCAAAGACATCCGCCGGGCTTTCGTAGGACCAGCCAAGGCCCAGCCGCTTCGCTAGTTCGACCTCGATCCACCAATCCTCGCGCGCCTCCCCCGGGGGCGTCACCGCCGGGCGGCCCATCTGGACCTGCCGGTTGGTGTTGGTCACCGTGCCAGTCTTCTCGGCGAAGGCAGAGGCGGGCAGGATCACATCGGCGTAATTCGCCGTTTCGGTCAGGAAAATGTCCTGCACCACCAGATGATCAAGCTTGGCAAGTGCCGCGCGCGCATGGTCGACATCGGGGTCCGACATCGCCGGGTTTTCCCCCAGCACATACATCGCCTTGATGCCCCCATCATGCACCGCGTCCATGATCTCGGTCACGGTCAGCCCCTTCTCGGCGCTGAAATCGCCCGAGCCCCAGACCTCGGTAAAGGCCGAGCGCACGCCGTCGTCCTCCACCGGCTGGTAATCGGGCAAGAACATCGGAATGAGGCCCGCGTCCGAGGCGCCCTGCACGTTGTTCTGACCCCGCAGCGGATGAAGCCCGGTGCCGGGGCGGCCGACATGACCGGTCATCAGTGCTAGCGAAATCAAGCAGCGCGAATTGTCGGTACCGTGGATGTGCTGGCTGACCCCCATACCCCAGAAGATCATACCCGCCTTGGCACGGGCAAAGGTCCGCGCCACATCGCGCAGCACTTCGGCTTCGATACCGCAGATCGGGGCGATTCTTTCGGGGCTGAAGTCCTTTAGGTGCGCCTTTTCGGCCTCCCAATTCTCGGTATAGGCCGCGATATATTGCGCGTCATACAGCCCTTCTTCGACGATCACATGCATGATCGCATTGAGCATCGACACATCGGTGCCGGGGCGGAATTGAAGCATATGGCTGGCGAAGCGCCGCAGCCCCACGCCGCGGGGGTCCATCACGATCAGCTTGCCACCGCGTTTGGTGAATTGCTTGAAATAGGTCGCGGCGACGGGGTGGTTCTCAACCGGGTTCGCGCCGATGACGATGGCCACATCGGCATTTTCGATCTCATTGAAGGTGGCCGTGACAGCGCCTGAGCCGACGTTCTCCATCAGCGCTGCCACGGATGAGGCATGACACAGCCGCGTGCAGTGATCGACGTTGTTATGGCCAAAGCCCTGACGGATCATTTTCTGGAACAGATAGGCTTCCTCATTGGTACATTTCGCACTGCCAAAGCCCGCCACCTCGCGCCCGCGCCCCTTGAGGCCCTGTGCTGCGAAATCCAACGCCTCGTCCCAACTGGCCTCGCGAAACACCTTGCTCCAGTTTCCGGGATCGACGTTCAGCCCCTTAACGGGCGCATCGTCGCGGCGGATCAGCGGTTTGGTCAGGCGGTGATCGTGGTGTATATAGTCAAAGCCAAAGCGCCCCTTGACGCAGAGCCGTCCTTCGTTCGCCGGGCCGTTGATGCCTTCAACATATTTGACCTTGTTGTCCTTCACCTTCAGCGAAATCTGGCAACCCACGCCGCAGAAGGGGCAAATGCTTTGGACCTCGCTGTCGTAATCCGCACTGTCACCGACCTGCGCCTCATCCACCACCGTGGCGGGCATCAACGCCCCCGTCGGGCAAGCCTGCACGCATTCGCCGCAGGCCACACAGGTCGACGCGCCCATCGGATCGTCGATGTCAAACACCGGATAGGCATCATGCCCGCGTCCCGCCATGCCGATCACGTCATTGACCTGCACCTCGCGGCAGGCGCGGACGCAGAGGTTGCACTGGATACAGGCATCAAGGTTCACGCGCATCGCGACGTGGCTGTCGTCCAACAGCGGAATGCGGTCCCGTTCGAGCTTGGGAAAACGGCTGCTTTCCACCCCA
The DNA here is from genome assembly GCF_034377145.1 of Sulfitobacter sp. OXR-159. Taxonomy (NCBI): domain Bacteria; kingdom Pseudomonadati; phylum Pseudomonadota; class Alphaproteobacteria; order Rhodobacterales; family Roseobacteraceae; genus Sulfitobacter; species Sulfitobacter sp. OXR-159. The sequence goes on along the minus strand of NZ_CP139707.1, from coordinate 471,268 downwards.
CTCTGCGCCGCCATTTCGCGCATGTGGCTCGACTTGTCGTGGGCCACCTCCTGCGCGGGCTGATCGGCCAGTAGCAGCTCCATCACCATTTTGCGCGCATTCTCGGCGCGCGCATTGTTAGTGGTGACGACCATCCCCTCGGCAGGCTCGCGGATGCAGGAGGCCGCCAGCACCCGCTCGCCTTCAATCTCAACCATACAGGCGCGGCAGTTGCCGTCGGGGCGGTAACCGGGGGCAGGTTTATGGCAGAGATGCGGGATCTTCAGACCCCGGCCATTGGCCACTTCCCAGATGGTCATGCCAGTTTCGGCCTCGACGGTCTGACCATCAAGCGTGAATGTGATCCTCTCGGACATGGCTACCCCTCCCGCTGGCTATTGACCAAACTATAGGCAAAACCCGGCCCGTGTCAGGGGCCAATCCCGACACCCCGTCACGGATAAACGCCGCCGCAGCGCATTGGATTGTATGGCCCGACAAGCTGCCCTATCACTTGGGCGAACAGTGAAAGCCATTTGATGTCCCACATTACCCTGATCCGCCACGGCCAAGCCAATTCCACCGCCAAGGACGAGTTGAGCTATGACCAACTTAGCCCGCTTGGCCATGAGCAAGCCGCATGGTTAGGCGAGCATCTGCGTCACAGCGAAAGCCACCACACGCGGCTCTATACCGGCACCCTGACCCGCCATATCGAAACCGCCGAGGCGATGAAGACCGGGCTGGAACCCATCCGTGACGCCCGGTTGAATGAGTTAGAGTATTTCACTCTCGCCAATCTGATGGAGCAACAGCACAAGGTGCCCTTCCCCCGCGCGGGCGAGTTTGTGCACCATCTGCCGCAGGTCTTTGACTATTGGAAAGCGGGCAAGCTTGCCGACACGCCCGAAACCTATGAGCACTTTCAAACCCGCGTGCAATCGGCACTGGCCGAGATCGCCGAGGGCGAAGGCCCGGCGCTGGTGGTGACCTCGGGCGGGCTGATTTCTTTGGCGATGGCGCAGGCCATGGGCGTGGGCATCCCGGCCATGGCGCGCTTGGCGCTGGCGATCATGCATACTTCGATGCACCGGCTCTTTCCCATCGGCGGGCATTGGTCGCCCGTGCTGTTCAATGCCGTGCCGCATCTTGACCGTCCCGACCGCCGCCTTGCACAAACGCATATCTGATCCCTCGCCCGCGAAAGGCTGCCCCCATGCTGAAACTCCACTACGCCCCCGGCACGATCTCGGTCGCCGTTGCCATCGCCCTCGAAGAAGCGGGGCTGGCCTATGAGCCGGTGAAGGTCGATTTCGCCAGCGCCGAACAGACCGCCGCGCCCTATCTGGCGTTGAACCCCAAGGGCCGGGTGCCGACCCTCGTGACCGAAGCGGGCACCACCCTGACCGAGACTGGCGCGCTGTTGGACTATGTCGCCGCCCGCGCGCCCGAGGCGGGGCTGGTCCCTACCGACCCTGAGGCCGCGGCCCATATGCGCGGGGTGATGTACTACCTCGCCTCGACCATGCATGTGGCCCACGCGCATAAAATGCGCGGCCACCGCTGGGCCGATCAGCAATCGAGCTTTGACGACATGAAAGCCAAGGTGCCGCAGACCATGGCAGATTGCGCGGCCTATATCGAGAACCACGCCTTCTGGGGCGACTTCGTTGCGGGCGATGCCCTATCGCTGGCCGATCCCTATCTCTTTGTCGTCTCGGGATGGCTGGCCGGTGACGGGGTCGACCGCGCGGCTTACCCACGGCTTGATGCCTTCGCCGCCCGCATGGAATACCGTGCCAGCGTCAAGGCCGTGCGCGCGAAAGGAATCTTGGCATGACCCATCTGTGGCTGCGCGCCGAACAGCGCGACAATGAGACCCGCACCGGGCTGACGCCCGAAGGGGCCGCCGCGCTGATCGCATCCGGCATGAAGGTGAGCGTCGAAGACAGCGACAGCCGGGTGATCCCCATCGCCGCCTATGCGCAGGCGGGCTGCGAGATCGTCCCCGCGCATAGCTGGCCCGACGCCCCGCGCGATGCGGTGATCTTTGGTCTGAAGGAACTGCCCGAAGACGGCACGCCCCTGCCGCATACGCACATCATGTTCGGCCACGCCTACAAGGGCCAATCCTCGGGGCGCAAACTATTGGAGCGGTTCAAGGCGGGCGGTGGCACGCTGCTGGATTTGGAGTACCTGACCGATGACAATGGCCGCCGCGTTGCCGCCTTTGGCTATTGGGCGGGCTTTGCGGGGGCAGCCGTCTCGGTCAAATGCCGCATCGCGCAACTGCGCGGAGCGACCTGCGGCCCGGTTGCGCCCTACCCCGACGCCGAAGCGCTGAAAGCCGCGCTAGCCGAAGAACTCGCCCAAGTCGACGCGAGTGGCGACCGCGCGCTGGTCATCGGGGCCTTGGGCCGCGTGGGGCGCGGGGCGAGCGATCTTTGCGAGGCTTTGGGCATCCCCGTCACCGGCTGGGATATGGCCGAAACCGCCCATGGCGGGCCGTTCCCCGAAATCCTCGACCACGCCTATTTCTTCAACTGCATCCTCGCAGGGCCAGACACCCCCGCCTTCGTCCGCCCCGATGCCCCCGAAGCAGAGCGCGCCCTGCGGGTGATCGGCGACATTGCCTGCGACCCCGACAGCGCTTTCAATCCGGTGCAGGTCTATGATCGGGCGACCACTTGGGCGGAGCCTGCGCTGCGTGTGCATGACGCCCCGCCGTTGGATATCATGGCCATCGACAATCTGCCGTCCATGCTGCCGCGCGAAAGCTCTGAGGATTTTGCAGGCCAGTTGCTACCGACCCTTCGGGCCTTGCCAGAGGCGGGAAATCCCGTCTGGCAAGGTGCGCGGGAGCTGTTTGACCAGCATGTCGCAGAGGTCTGAATTTAGGAAAAGAACCGGTAGTAAAGCCAGTCTGGCAAGAACCGCCCCAAACGGAACAGCAGCGAAAACCCGTAGGGGAAATCCAGTTTGAAACTGTCGCCGTTCATATGCTCATAGACCCGCCGTGCGGCGTCTTCCGGCTCCATCAAAAAGGGCATTTTGAAATCGTTCTTGTCGGTCAACTGGGTCTTGATGAAACCGGGGTTGATCACCTGAACCTGTACGCCGGTCTTGCGCAGATCGGCGTGCATCGATTCCGCCAAAGACAGGGTCGCCGCCTTGGAGGCCGTATAGCCGATTGAGCCGGGCAAACCGCGATAGGCGGTCAGGCTGGAGGTGATGACGATATGCCCGTGGTCGCGCGCGACCATCTCTGGCACCACTTGTCCCAGGACACGCATCAACCCGGTGAAGTTCACATCGGCCATGGTCACACCATGCTCGGCCTGCCACTCCTGCGCAGCAAAGGGCCAATAGGCCCCCGCCAGATAAACCAACCCGTCGATTGGCCCCACATCCTTTGCCGCCTGCGCCACATCCGCGTCATCGGTCACATCCAAGACCCGCACCCGCGCCCGGCCCGGCAGGGCCTGCGCCAGCTCGGTCAACTTGTCCTTGGAGCGGGCCGAGAGGATCACCTCGACCCCGGTGCGGCTGAGCTGATGTGCCAGTGCTGCCCCAAGTCCGTCGCTTGCGCCCACAAGCCAATAGGTCTTGCCTTGCCAGTCTTTCATCTTTCCTCCGCCGGTCGCAACGTGGCGACCAATTCTGCTACTTTGATCCCGAATTTCCGAAACTGGCTGCGGTTCACGATGGTGCCATCGGGGGTGAGATACATCCAATCGACAGTTTTCAGCACATGACTGCCCAGTTCTTCGGGCAGTCGGATACGATAGCGCAGCTGCAAGGTCGGTCCAGCCTGAACTCCCTGCCCCACGCCGATCACATCCGGGGCGGTGCTGGTGAAATTGCCGTTCTCGCCCAATGTGACGGTCCATTCGCGCTCCTGACGCGAACCGTCGTTATAGCGAAAGGTTTCGGCCACGGTGGCCACATTCCCCTCCCAAGACACGTCGAACTTGGCCGTGAAGCTGCTGGTGACCCGGCCTAGGGGACCGAAAATCACGCCTTCGCAAATCATCTCATCGCGCAGATGCAACCGCAGGTCGAAGACGGGGAAAGAATCGACATAGTCGCTTGGCGACTGGCCATGAAACTCCCCTAAACGGCGGCGCAAAAAAGTGAGCAATAGACCAAGGCCAAGCCCGACAGCGATAAAGATCAACGGCTCTGTCACGGTGTCTCCACGTCTTTTGCACTGGCGAGCAGAGCGATCGCCAGCAATTTCAAGGCGCAAGGTACACCGGCATAGAACCAGATCAACAGGGATATGGATGTGTCGGAACTGGTTCCCGCTGCGGTCTGCAGCCCTGCGCGTTCTAAAGCTGGAAGTAGAGCAACGGCCGCGAAAGCCAAGGTCAATTTGGAGACGAAGGACCAGAGGCCAAAACCTTCGGCAGCCGAGGGGGAAATCTGCGCCATGCGGCTGGCGAACATGGCAGGCAAAAGGGTCAAATCCGCGCCCAAAACCGCGCCCGAAGCCAGACAGACCAAGGCGAAAAGCGCAACATCCCCCGGCCCCAGCAACAGCGCCCCGCCGAAGGATGCGATGCCCAAAGCCATTGCAACCAGCAGCACCCGACGTGGGCCGTGCTGCTCTGCCAAGATCCCCCAAAGCGGTGCCGCCGCTGCCGCTGCAAGGAAAAACAGCAGCAAAAGCGGCCCCTCCCACCCCGGCGCCTCAAGCGCCAGTTCGACGTAGAAAAGAAACAGGGTCGAGGTCACGGCAACCGGGGCGGCATTGACCAGCGCGATCAATAGCAGCCGCCGCGCCTGCGCATCGCGCAACACGGTGCCGAACCCACTTTCCATCGGCAGCACCGCCGCCCGCCACTCGCCCCGCATGGCGACCGTGGCCCAAAGCGCCAAGATCGCAAAGCCAACAGCAAACCCGGCAAAGGGACGATCCAGCCCGACGCCCAGTAGCAAAGGCGCGACAGAGGCCAGACAAACCCCCAAAAGCGCGCCCGTCTCGCGCCAGCGGGCAAGGGTCAAATGCCCCGCGCCCGGCAGGCTGTCGGCCTTGGCAACCCCTTGGGCATAGAAACAGATGGTCAGAAAGCTGAAGGCGGAAAACACCAGCGTCAGCATCAGCGCGAACCACAACACCGGCGCCACCGGCGCGGGCATGGCAAAAAGCCCCAGCATCGCCAGCGCCATCACCGCGCCTGCCACCGTCACCGCAGTGCCGCGCTTGTCGCGCAGCTTTTGGGCCAACCAACCAAGGGCGGGGTCCTGCACCACGTCCAACAGCCGCAAACCAAAAAGCACCGACCCAAGAGCCGTCAGCGAAACCCCGTATTCATCGACATAGAACTTCGGCGCGTGAATGTAGATCGGCAGCCCCGCCGACGCAAGCAATGCCGCGAAAAGCGCATAGGCGGGCAGCCGGGCCGCGCGTCCTGTCATCGGCCACCCGCGCCATGCGCCGCATCACGGGATACGTCGATATTGGGCGCCTCGGGGCGGGCGCGAAAACCCGCCCGTTTCAGCCAAAGCTTCAACGCCTGCCAATGGATCAGCGCCAGCACCCGTCGCGCACCGAAAGGGCGGCGCAGCAGCGACCAAAGGATACCGCGATTGGTCAGCGGCGCACGCGGCCCGGTCAAAGTGGCAATCAACCCGTTCTCCCCATCCGAGAAATCGATCCAGATGCCGATCCGCTCAGAGGTGATATCGAAACGAAAGACATAGCCACCCGAGACATCTTGGAAGGGGGAGACATGCATGAGCTTTGCCGCCTTCAGCCTGTCGTCGGGCGCGATCGGGCGTAGGTCTGCATGATGGCACAGATAGGAATGCCGGTCGCCATAGGTGTTCGTCACCTCGGCGATCACCGCGATCAGCGCATCATCCGCCCGGCGGCACAGCCAAAAGCTGACCGGATTGAAGACATGGCCCAGCACCCGCGGCTGCGCCACAAGCTCAATCCGCGCGACCCCGACAATGCCATGCGCCGCCAAAACCTCGCGCACCCAAAGGGCTCCACGCCCCTGCCCCGGCGCGCCGCCGTGGTCACTGTCTTGCAGGCTGGTCAGGCCCGGCCCGTTGCGGGCGAAAAGCGCGGGCGTCCTCAGCGCCGTGGCCTCGGCATCGCAGATCACATAGTCGACCGAATAGCGGAAACGGTTCTCTACCGCACCTTTGCGGCCATGAAAGGTTTGGCCCCGGATATGATCGACGCCCGCCGTCACTCCGCCGCCAAGGGTGCCGCCCGCGCGGCCTGCATCCGCTCGACCACATCTACGGCGCTGGCCAGCCCGTCTTCGTGAAAGCCATGCCGCATCCAAGCGCCGCAGAACCATGTATTCTGGCTGCCATTGAAGGCGCGCACCTCGTCCTGTGCGGCCAAGGCGGCAAGGTCATAGACCGGATGGCGCAGGGTGACTTGATCATAAATCAGATCTTCGCGGATGCTGCGTTTGGTATTGAGCGTCACAAAATGCAGATCATCCTGCGGAATCGGTTGGAGCGAGTTCATCCAATAGGTCAGGTCGATCCGGTCTGATTTCTGCTCTCGATCCTCGGTATAAACCCAAGATGCCCAAGTAGAACGCCGCTTGGGCATGATGCTGGCATCGGCGTGCAAAACGATGTCATTGGGCTGATAGCGGATTGCGCCCAAGGCGCGCTTTTCGGCCTCTGTTGGATCGGAAAGCATCGTCAGCGTGTCATCGGAATGGGTGGCAAAAATCACTTCGTCGAACGCCTCCCATTCACCGCCCCATGCGCGGACCTCTGCGCCTTGCGCGGTGCGGCGCACGGCCTGCACCGGGCAGTCGGTGCGCAGGTCAACGCCATTGGCGCGCAGAGCATTCTCCAACCGGTCGACATACTGCCGCGAGCCGCCCTTCACCGTGTACCACTGATGCTGGCCGGAATAATTCAGCAGCGCGTGGTTCTCAAAAAAGTTGACCATGGCATGGGCCGGGAAGTCCATGATTTTCTCGGTCGGGGTGGACCAGATCGCGCCGGAAAGCGGCGAGAGATAGAAGTCGCGGAAATAGCGCCCGGTGCCAAGCCGGTCGAGAAACTCTGCGATGGTCATCGACGGGTCACGCGACACCGCCAGCGCGTTCTTATTGAAATGCACGATATCGCGCAGCATCCGCAGGAAAGGCGGGCTGAACATATTGCGTTTCTGGGCAAAGACCGCGTTGAAACTGGTCAGCGCATATTCCAGCCGCCCACCGTCAATCGACGCGCCAAAGCTCATGTTCGACGGCACAACCGGCACGTCCAATTCCGCAAAGAGCGCGGCAAGATGCGGGTAGTTGGCATAATTGAACACGATAAACCCGGTATCGACCGGCTGATCGCCATTCTTGCCCGCGATCACCGTCCGCGCATGGCCGCCGATCTTGGCCCCTGCCTCATAGAGGGTGACGCGGTCCGCAGGCGCCAGCATATGCGCCGCCCCCATGCCGGAAATCCCACCGCCGATCACGGCGACACGCCGACCAAGCGGCTGTCGGGGAAGGGTACTGTCGTTCAGAGCTTCAAAAGGCATAGGGGTCCTGCTTTGGTCCGGAACTTTGGATATGGGGCACCCACGGGTAAAGGGGAGTTAAAGTTGCAGCGCCCGATAGATTTTCTTGGAAGAATTCACGCAGTTCCGCGATCGCGTGCGAAGCCCCTTGGAGGGGCGCTAGGACAGGAGGCTGTCGAGCGCCGCTTGCCCGCGGCTCATCTGGCCCAGATAGGTTTCGGTATCGATATTCGCCCCGCAGACAATCACCCCCACACGCCGCCCGGCCAGTTGCCCGCGCAGGGGCCCGAGCGCCCCGGCCATCGCAGCCCCGGCGGCAGGCTCCACCGCCAGTTTCGCGGCCTGTTGCAGCACGACCATCCCGGCGCAGATCGCATCATCGCTGACCTTCACAACGTCATCCACATAGACCGCACAGAGCGCATGGCCAAACGGCAGCGCCATCGGCGGGCCGAGGCTGTCGGCGATGGTATTGACCTCAGGGATGGTCACGGGCGCGCCGGAGGCGAGGCTTCGCGACATGCTGTCGGCGCCTGTCGGCTCCACGCCGTACACCCGACAAGCGGGGTTGATCGCCTTGACCGCGGCGGCCACACCGCTAATCAGCCCGCCGCCGCCGACCGAGACGACGACCGCGTCCAAATCCGCCACCTGTGCCATCAGTTCCAGCCCCACGCTGGCAGTGCCGAGCGAGGTGTGCAGCCCCTCGAAAGGATGGATAAAGAACCGCCCCTCTTCGCGCACCAACCGCTCGGCCTCGGCAAAGGTCTCTTGCCCGGCGGGTTTCATCACGACCTCGGCCCCAGTGGCACGGGCGAGGGCAACGCGAAAAGGATTGGCGTTGTCCTGCATCACCACCTTGGCGCTGATGCCGAGCTTGGCCGCGGCCCAGCCTGCTGCGATGGCGTGGTTGCCCGCACTGGCTGCGGTGATCCCGCGCCCGCGGGTGTCATCGTCAAGCTGGCGCGCCACCGACAACGCGCCGCGGGCCTTGAAGGTGCCGGTATGCTGAAAACACTCCAGCTTGAGCGTAACCCGCGCGCCGCCTAGCACCTCATCGACCATGGGAGAGGAGAGGGTCACCACCGGTGTTTGCACGATATCGCTGCGTAACGCGGCGGCCCGCGTCTGCATCGCCTCCAGCGTCATCCCGGTAATGTCCACGTCGTTCATTCAGCCGTTCCCTTCGGGTGTCCTTAGGGGAACAATAGCCTCGGTTTTGTTTTCTGCCAGTTCTTCGAAGTCGAAATTATGCAAGCGGCCCGCGCGTTTGGCGGCTTTTTCGCTGCTGACTTTGATCTCTTCGACATCGCGCCGCGCTTGGCTGAAATGCCGATCAAGGTTGCCGACACGCATCGCCAGACGCTCGACATCCTTGTTCAGATTGCCCAACTCGCGGCGGATCGCGCCTGCCTGTTCGCGCATCCGCGCATCTTTCAGGATCGCGCGCATGGTGTTGAGCGTGGCCATGCAGGTCGTCGGGCTGACGATCCAGACGCGCTTTTCAAACCCTTCGCGCACCAGTTCGGGGAAGTTGGTGTGCAATTCGGCATAAACCGCCTCAGAGGGGAGGAACATCAACGCGCCTTCGGCCGTCTCGCCCTCCAGAATATACTTGTCGGCAATCGCATTCAGATGCACCCGCACGGCGACCTTCATTTGCTGCGCGGCGGCGCGGGTCTCGGCTTCGGTCTTGGCGCGGCGCAGGGCCTCATAGGCCTCCAGCGGGAATTTACTGTCGATCACGATCGGGCCGGGCGGGTTGGGCAGATGGATCAGACAATCGGGCCGCTTGCCGTTGCTGAGTGTGGCTTGCAGCGAATAGCTGTCGCTCGGCAGGGCTTTCGACACGATATCGCGCAGTTGGATTTCACCGAAGGATCCGCGCGTTTGTTTGTTGCTGAGGATGTCTTGGAGCGACAGCACGTCGCCCGACAGTTTGGTGATATTATCCTGCGCCTTGTCGATCGAGGCCAGACGCTCCTGCAACTGCGCAAGACTGGTGGTGGTGCGTTTCGACGAGCCGTGCAGCGTCTCGGTCATGCGCTGCTGCATCTCGGCCAGCGAGCGCGCCGAGCGGGCGGCGTTGTCGGCCAGCCGGTCCTGCATCTGCTGCTGCACATAGGCGAGCCGCGCCTCCATGCTCTGCATCATCTGCGCTTGGGTGTTGCTTTGTGTGTCCGAGACCATCTGCAACCCGCCGCGCAGCTGCTCCTGACCCTGCCCCAACTGTTGCACATGCCCGCCAAGCACCCGCATCTGCTGCGCCAAGGGGGCCGCCATACGGGCCGAGCGGCCAGCGGCGCGGACCGCCATGATCAGCAGGATAACGATGAGCAACAGCAGCCCTGCCCCGGCAAGGGCGGCCAGCGTCACAGGGTCAGACAGGTTCAACGTCGTGCCGCCAAGCTCCATCAAGTGCGCCCGAAAAGCCGTTCGATGTCGGCGAGTTTGAGTTCGACATAGGTGGGCCGCCCGTGGTTGCACTGGCCGGAATGCGGGGTCGCCTCCATCTCGCGCAGCAGCGCGTTCATCTCTTCGGCGCGCATCCAGCGGCCCGAGCGGATCGACCCATGACAGGCCACACGGCTCAGGATCGCTTCGATCTTGGCCTGCACGATGTTGCTGCTGTCGCCGTCGTCCAATTCGTCGAGCACATCGAGGATCAGCGCGCGGGCGTTCACGGTGCCAAGGATCGCGGGCGTTTCGCGCACGGCGATGGCGCTGCCGCCGAAGGCTTCGATGCCGAGGCCGAGTTTGGCAAGTTCATCGGCCAGTTCCAGCAGGCGCGTGCAGTCATTGGCGGAAAGCTCGACAATCTCGGGGATCAGCAGCGCTTGGGCCGCGACGCCGTTCTCGTTCATCTGACGCTTCAGTTTTTCATAGACCAGCCGCTCATGCGCGGCGTGTTGGTCTACGATGACCATGCCACTGGCGGTTTGCGCGATGATGTAATTCTCATGCACCTGCCCCCGCGCGGTGCCGAGCGGGTAGTCCGGGGCGGGGGCCGCCTCTTCGCCCTCGGGCGCGGCAGTGAACGGCGCGGGCGCTTCGGGCATCGGCGTGCCCTCCACCCGGCCCCAGACGCCTGCGGTTTCGGCAAAGCCCGGCGCCTGCGCGTTATAGGCCGCTTGCCGCGCGGCGGGGCTGGGGCGGTCCATGCCCGCGCGGTCCATCTGATAGACCCGCGCGCCCTGCGGTTCCGGCTGCATCGCGCCCAAAGTCGCCTGCGCCACGGTGGTCGAAGCGCGGTGCCCCGCCTCGGCCAGCGCATGGCGCAGGGCCGAGACGATTAGCCCCCGCGCCAGACCGGGATCGCGGAAACGCACCTCGGATTTCGCGGGATGCACGTTCACATCGACCAGCGTCGGCGGGCATTCCACGAACAGCGCCGCCGCCGGGTGGCGGTCGCGGCTGAGGAAATCGAAGTACGCGCCGCGCAGCGCACCAGTCAGCAGTTTGTCCCGCACCGGGCGGCCATTAACGAAAAGATACTGCGCCACGGCAGAGCCGCGCGAATAGGTCGGCAGGGCAGCGAAGCCGGTCAGATGCAGCCCCTCGCGCATCGCGTCGATCGGCAGGGAGTTTTCCGCGAACTCTCGGCCCAGCACCTGCGCCAAGCGGCCATGAAGCGCCTCAAACAGATCGCCCTGCTCAGCCTCGGCGCGGAATACATCGCGGCCCTTGCCGTCGCCCGACACGTCGCGCAGCACGAAGCGCACGAAGGGTTCGGCCATGGCCAGCCGCTTGATAACATCGCCGATGGCCTGCGCTTCGGCCCGGTCGGTGCGCAGGAACTTGAGCCGCGCTGGCGTGGCGAAAAACAGATCGCGCAGGGTGACGATGGTGCCGCTATTCAGCGCCGCCGGGCGCACCTCGCCCATGCGGCCACCGTCGACGGTGATCTCGGCCCCGTCAAAACCAGACGCTCGGCTGGTGATGGTCAGCCGCCCGACAGCACCGAGGGACGGCAGGGCCTCCCCCCGAAAGCCAAAAGTGTGGATATCAAGCAGGTCAGAGCCATCGATTTTGGAGGTCGCGTGGCGCGACAAGGCCAGCGCCAAATCCTCGGGCGCGATGCCGCAGCCATCGTCGGTCACGCGGATCATTGTCTTGCCACCGTCGGCATATTCCACGGTGATGCGCCGCGCGCCCGCGTCGATGGCGTTCTCGACCAGTTCCTTCACGGCGGAAGCGGGGCGTTCGACCACCTCGCCCGCAGCGATGCGGTTGATCGCGGAATCGTCCAACTGGCGGATGACGGGGCGGTTTTCGCTTATATTGGGGGTCGGGCTTGGCATACCGCAAGACCTAGCATGGGCCATTCCGATTCTGCCAGATCGGATTGCGTCTATCAGAGGGGGAAGACAGAGTCAGCGGACCGCCGCCAAGACTGGGGCGATCCGCTTCTGGGTCGGCTACTCGGCGCACTGGTGCTTTTGTTATTCCGGTCTTATCAGAGCGGCGGGCGACCCGGGTACAAGTCGTCTCCGAAGGAGCTTGCCACCTGTATAGACGCAGGACGAATCACAGGTCAAAGCAAAATCGAATCGGTTGCCCAGAAAACGAATCGTTGCGATTCGATTAAGCGGCGGGGGCAGCGGCGCCTCTTTGCCGATGCGGCCCCATAAGTGCCGCAAACCCCAGGATAACCCCTGAAACCGTGGCGATCATCCCCGCCGCCGAAACCGAATCCCGCATGCCGATCCACAGCGGCCCGTATCCGGCCAGAACATAGCCCAGCACAGCGGCCAAAGTGGCAAAGAGCACCGACCACGCAATCTGATACTCCAATCGGTTGGTCATCATCCGCGCGGCGGCGGGGGGGCAGATGAACATGGCGATGACGATGATACTGCCCACCGCGTCAAAGGCAGCCACAGCGGCAATCGCCGCAACGATGACCAGACCAAGGCCCAGTGGCCCGGTCTTCATGCCGATGGTACGGGCGAAGCCCTCGTCGAAGGTGCTGATCTTGAGCGGCCGCCAGAAGATCGCGGTAAAAAGCGTAACAAAAACCAGCGTCACCGCCATGCGCGGCAGCTCCACCGGGAGGGTCGCCAGCGCCTCGGGGTCGAACAGCGACCCCCAGCCGGTCGCATCCAGCCAGATCAGGCTTTCAAGGTTGCCGTAAAGCGCATGTTCCACGTCGAGATGCACATTGCTGGTGTCCGATTGCTCAAGCAGCAGCACGCCGCCCGCGAACATCGCGGTAAAGACCACGCCCATCGCCGCACCGGATTCGATTTTGCCCAGACGGCGCACGCCTTCGATCGCCAGCACGGCGACCAGCGCCGCCCCCGCAGCGCCCAGTAGCATCGGCCAAGTGCTGACCACGCCGGTCAGCAGAAACGCCACCACAATCCCCGGCAGCACCACATGGCTGATCGCATCGCCGATCAATGCTTGGCGGCGCAGGACGAGGAAATTCCCCGGCAGGGCACAGGCCACGGCGACGAAGATGCCCGTCAGCATCGGCACCAGCGACAGGGGGACAAATTCGGAACCGTTCATGCCATCACCCCGCCGCGCATGTCGATGCGGCTGTCAATTTCGCGGATTTGGTCGGCGGTCAGCACCGTCTCGATGGGGGTCAGACCGTCATATTGCTGGGCCGCCGCCTCATAGGCCGGGTCGCGGCGGATCAACTGCCAGCGGGTTTCGTCCCGCAGTGCCTTGGCGGCACGGCCCCGGCCCGCTTTGGTGGCGACCCCATCGGGCAGCGCATAGCCTTCGGCACGCAGCAGGCGCAGGGTCAGTTGTTCGTAGATCGGTTGCCCATGGGCAAGCGCCAGCAGCCCCTGCCGCAGATGCACCCGACGCTGATACCGGCGGTGGCGCAGCAGAGCCGAAAGCGCGCCGCGCCCCGGTGCCAGCAGCAGCGATAGCGCAAAGAGCGCAAAGCCCACCAGCACAATGATCGGCCCCGTCGGCAGGTTCGGCTGCGCCGCCGACAACGCCGCGCCGACATAGGCCGCGATACCGCCAAGGGCGCCGGAGATCAGCACCACGTGATCGGTCCGCTCGCTCCAGAACCGGGCGGTGACGGGCGGGATGATCAAGAGCGCGACGATCAGGATCAGCCCAACGATTTTAAGGCCCACCACGGTCACCGCCAGCACCAGCCCCATCATCGCCAGATCCGTGCGCGGTACGTTCTGGCCAATGGCGGTGCCATATTCAGGATCGAACGAGGCGAGCGTCAGCGGACGCCGAAGCAGCAGCACCAGCGCCAGCGTCAGCGCCGCGGCCACCGCAATGATCAGAGCGTCACTGCGCAGCATCCCGGCGGTGGATCCCAAGAGGAAATCCTCCAGCCCTGCTTGTCGTCCGGCGCTCATGGTTTGGATCACCGTGAGTAAGACGATGCCAAGCCCAAAAAAAACCGACAGGACCGAGCCAATCGCCGCATCTTCGGCCAGACGTGTGCGGTTGCTGAGCCATGAGACCAATAGCAGCCCCGCCGCCGCAGACAAGGCCGCGCCCAGCAGCAGGCCGATCAGGTTGCGGCCGTCCCCGCCAAACGCGACCATCACCATGAAAGCCAGCGCCACGCCGGGCAGCGTCGCATGGGAGATCGCGTCGCTGACAAGCGCCCGTTTGCGCAGGAAAAGAAAGGTGCCTCCAACGCCCGCCGCCATGCCCAGCAGCGTCGCTCCAAGTGTTACCAGCGTGGCGTTATACCCCAGTTGCAGCGTCAGAGCCTCCCAGATCATGACAGCTGCAATGCATCCATCTGCGCCCCCGCCAAACGCCCGCCATAGGCGTCTTGCAGGTGGTTGGCTTGGAATACCTCTTCGACGCTGCCTTCGGCAACGCGGTGGGTGTTGATCAGGAACACATTGTCGAAATACTCGGCCACGGTCGATAGGTCATGGTGAACCGCCACAACCGTTTTGCCTGCGTCGCGCAGGGATTTCAGCACGGCGATGATCGCCTTTTCGGTTGCCGCATCGACCCCGGCAAAGGGTTCGTCCAGCAGATAGAGGTCTGCATCCTGCGCCAAGGCGCGGGCGAGAAAGACCCGCTGTTGCTGGCCCCCAGACAATTGGCCGATCTGGCGGGTGGCGAAATCTTCCATGCCGACGCGGGCCAGACAATCGGTGGCGCGGGCGCGGTGCACAGGGCGGATGCGGCCCAGCAGGCCCAGTTGCGGATAGAGCCCCATCAGCACCACGTCGATCACGCGGGTCGGGAAATCCCAATCCACGCTGGCGCGCTGCGGCACATAGGCGATGCGGTGGCGTTGTTCGGCGACCGGCTTGCCATAGACGGTGGCGGTGCCCGCGAGTGGGGTAAGAATGCCCAAAGCAGCCTTGAGCAAAGTCGACTTGCCCGCGCCATTCGGGCCGATGATCGCGGTCATCTTGCCCGGCTGCACCGTCATATCAACAGAAAACACCGCAGGTTTCTGCCCGTAGGAAACGGTCATGCCGCGCACGGCAAGCGGGCTATCGGCGCGGGAGGTGGGCGCGGCGTCGCGGCTGCTGGCCAGTTCAAGTGTCATGGATCAGCTTCCCTGTACCAGCTTGCCGTTCATCCCGCCCGCAGCCACCGGCGCGCCGAGCGCGCGGGCGATGGTGGTGACGTTGTGATCGATCATACCGATATAAGTGCCCTCATAGCTGCCCGGTTCCCCCATGGCGTCGCTATAGAGCGAGCCGCCGATCACGACCTCATGACCGCGCGCCGCAGCGCCTTCGACCAGCGCGCGCATGTTGCGGTCGGAAACCGACGTTTCGACAAAGACGGCGCCGATCTCACGCTCGACCAATTCATCAACCAGTGAAGAGATACGGTTCAACCCAGCCTCGCTGTTGGTTGAGATGCCCTGAATGCCGATCACCTCGAACCCAAAGGCGCGCCCGAAATAGCTGAAAGCGTCATGGGCCGTGACCAGCACGCGCTGGCTTTCTGGCACCTGTGCCACGGTCTCGGCGGCATAGCTGGCCAATTGTTCCAGCTCGGCGCGGTAGGTGGCCGCGTTCTGGGCGAAAGTCTCGGCTCCTGCGGGATGGGCCTCGGTCAGGGCGCGGGTCACCTCATCAACCACGGCGATCCAAGTTTTCGGGTCCATCCAGACGTGGGGGTCATAGCGCCCCTCGTAATCCGGGTGGCTGAGCAGATCATCCTTGGGTAGCGCGTCGGCCACAGCGACCACGGCGCGCTTGCGGCCCAGATCCTCAAAAAACCGTTCCATCTGCGCCTCAAGGTAGAGACCATGCCAGAGCACCAGATCGGCCCGGGTCAGCGCCACGATGTCGCTGCGCGTCTGGCGGTAGCTGTGCGGATCGACGCCCGAGCCCATGAGCGAGCGGACCTCGACCAATTCGCCCCCCACGCGGCGAGCGGCGTCGGCGATCATCCCTGTCGTCGCGACAACGTTAAGTTTTTGCGCTGCGAAGGCGGCTGGCGCAGCCCCGAGAAGTGCAACGGCACTGATGCCACCGATTAAAGCGGTGCGGCGGGAAGGGCGAAGCAGGTCAGATGTATGTTTCATGAGACATTAATGAGAACGATTCTCAATTAAGTCAACAGTTGAGAATGGTTCTCATTAACAATTGCGGCATCTTGCCTGTTTTTCAGGCAATCGTCCCGTGACGCGGGGTTAGCGTCGCTTGCCTTGCCCCCGGCCCCATGCCATTTTGCCCGCCTGACCAAACCGGAGAGACCCGATGGCCACCCAAACGACCCCGCGCGAAAGCACGACTGAAACCGGCGCGACCGGCCATCTGCCGCAAGTGACCGAACGACGTGTCGAGCCTATGCCGCTTGATATGGACTGGCTGCGCTCGGTGCAGGCGAACACCTCGGCGATCGAGCGCCGCGCCGCCGCCCTGCCCGCCCGCCGTTCGCTGAAAAAAGCACATCAGGCCGCGTGGCTGCTGCGCGCCGTGACCTGTATCGACCTGACGACCCTCTCGGGCGACGATACCGCGCGCCGGGTTGAGCGGCTCTGCGCCAAGGCGCGCCAACCGATTGCGCCCGATCTGCTTGATGCCCTTGGCATGGCCCCGATCACCACCGGTGCGGTTTGTGTGTACCACGAGATGATCCCCGCCGCGCGCAAGGCGCTGGAAGGGACCAATATCCCGATCGCTGCCGTCTCCACCGGTTTCCCGGCGGGCCTGTCGCCGCTGGAACTGCGGATCCGCGAGATCGAGATGAGTGTGGAAGAAGGGGCCACAGAGATCGACATCGTGATCTCGCGCCGCCACGTGCTCTCGGGCGACTGGCAGGCGCTTTATGATGAGATGCGCGCCTTCCGCGAAGCCTGTGGCGAGGCCCATGTGAAGGCGATCCTTGCGACGGGCGAGCTTGGTTCCCTGCGCAATGTGGCGCGCGCGTCGCTGGTCTGCATGATGGCCGGGGCCGATTTCATCAAGACCTCGACCGGCAAGGAAAGCGTCAACGCCACCCTGCCCGTCAGCCTCGTGATGATCCGCGCGATCCGTGAGTATTATGAGCGCACCGGGGTGCGCGTGGGCTACAAGCCCGCGGGCGGCATCTCGAAAGCCAAGGATGCGATCACCTATCTGGCGCTGATGAAGGAAGAGTTGGGCGACCGTTGGTTGCAGCCCGACCTGTTCCGCTTTGGGGCCTCGTCGCTTCTGGGCGATATTGAACGGCAGTTGGAGCATCATGTGACCGGCAACTATTCGGCGGCTTACCGCCACGCGACCGCCTGAGCCTGTTGCAGGCTACGGGACGGTATTTGGAAAAGGATGAAGGCATGAGCGTGTCCGAGATTTTTGAGAGCATGGAATACGGGCCGGCCCCGGAATCGGCGGCAGATGCGCTGGCGTGGATCGTGGATCAAGGCGGACGCTTTGGTCATTTCATTGATGGGGCGTTCACCGCGCCGGGCGCGGGTTTCGACAGCACCAACCCGGCGACGGGAGAGGTCTTGGCCATCCTGACGCAGGCGTCGCAGGGCGATGTGGATGCTGCCGTGAAGGCGGCGCGCAAGGCGCAGCCCAAGTGGGAGAAGCTGGGCGGCCATGGCCGGGCGCGGCATATCTATGCGCTGGCGCGGCTGTTGCAGAAACATGCGCGGCTGTTTGCGGTGTTGGAGGTGCTGGACAATGGTAAGCCGATCCGCGAGGCGCGTGATATTGATGTGCCCTTGGCGCAGCGGCATTTCTATTATCACGCGGGCATGGCGCAGTTGATGGAGAGCGAACTGCCCGATGCGCAGGCGCTTGGGGTTTGTGGGCAGATCATTCCGTGGAACTTCCCGCTATTGATGCTGGCGTGGAAGATCGCCCCGGCGCTGGCGATGGGCAATACCGTGGTTTTGAAGCCTGCGGAATATACCTCGCTGACCGCGCTTTTGTTTGCCGATATCTGCCGTCAGGCTGGATTGCCAAAGGGTGTGGTTAACATTGTCACCGGTGATGGCGCTGTGGGCGAGATGATTGTTACCCATGAGGATATCGACAAGATCGCCTTTACCGGCTCCACCGCCGTGGGGCGCCGCATTCGTGAGGCGACGGCAGGCTCGGGCAAGGCGCTGACTTTGGAGTTGGGCGGCAAGTCGCCTTACATCGTGTTTGATGACGCCGATCTGGATAGCGCGGTCGAAGGGCTGGTTGACGCGATTTGGTTCAATCAGGGTCAGGTCTGCTGTGCGGGCTCGCGGCTGTTGGTGCATGAGCCTGTTGCGGACCGGTTCTATGCCAAGCTGCGCACCCGGATGGAGAAGCTGCGTATCGGCGATCCGCTGGACAAGAGCATTGACGTGGGTGCGCTGGTGGACCCGGTGCAATACAAGCGCGTGAGCGAGATGGTGGAGGCAAACACCGCGGGCGAGCGTTTTGTTACGCCAGGCGACATGCCTGAGCAGGGATGTTTCTATCCGCCGACGCTGATCACCGGGCTGAACCCGGCCGATACGCTGATGCAGGAAGAGATTTTTGGCCCGGTGTTGGTCTCGACCACTTTCCGTACGCCTAGCGAGGCCGTGCAACTGGCCAATAACACCCGCTACGGGCTGGCGGCGACGGTCTGGACCGAGAATGTGAACCTCGCCCTTGATATTGCGCCACAGTTGGAGACCGGGATCGTTTGGGTCAACGGGACCAATATGATGGATGCGGCGGCTGGCTTTGGCGGCAAGCGCGAGAGTGGTTTTGGCCGTGAGGGTGGCTGGGAAGGTCTGGCGGGCTATACCAAGCCCAAGACCGCTCAGAAGCCGTTGAAAGAGATCGAAGCCTTCAGCGGTGAAGGCGGCCCGGAGGATGGGATCGACCGCACGGCAAAACTTTATATCGGGGGCAAGCAAGCCCGGCCCGATGGGGGGTATTCCGCACCGGTTTGGGGCAAGTCTGGTGGACTGTTAGGTCATGTGAGCCTCGCCAACCGCAAGGATGTGCGCAATGCCGTGGAAGCGGCGCATGCGGCGAAGGGGTGGTCGAAAACAACTGGCCATCTGCGCGCGCAAATCCTGTATTATATTGCCGAAAACCTCTCGGCGCGGGGCGATGAATTCGCCGCGCGGCTGGATGCGATGCAGGGGACAAAGAATGGTCGCAAAGAGGTCGATGCCGCTATTGACCGGCTGTTCACCTATGCCGCTTGGGCCGACAAATACGACGGTCAGGTGCACGGCGTGCCGATCCGGGGCGTGGCGCTGGCGATGAAGGAGCCTGTGGGCGTGATCGGGGCGCTTTGCCCGGCAGAGGCACCGCTTTTGGGCCTGATCTCTTGCATGGCACCCGCCATTGCCATGGGCAACCGCGTGATCCTTTCGGCGAGCGAACCCTTCCCGCTGGCGGCGACCGATTTCGTGCAGGTGTTGGAGACTTCCGACGTGCCTGCGGGTGTGGTGAATATCCTGACCGGTCCGCAGGCCGATCTGGCCGACCCGATGGCGCGGCATATGGACATTGACGCCGTCTGGAGCTTTGGTGCGGCGGAACTCGCGGCCGTGGTCGAAAAAGGGGCGGCGAGCAATATCAAGCGCACTTGGGTCAACCACGGCATGGCGCGCGATTGGTTCGGGGCCGAAGGCGCGGGGCGTGCATTCTTGCAGGCCGCGACAGAGGTCAAGAATATCTGGGTGCCCTACGGCGAATAAGCCCTATCGCCTTGATGCATTGTAAGCGCCGCCCCCCTTCGGGAGCGGCGCTTTTTTCATTCCTGTGGCGGGGTTGACGCCTCAAGCCCTTCGGGCTGGCCGACGACGACGAAATGCAGGTTTTCGGGGTCCAGCAATTCAGCCGCGACGCGCTTGACGTCGTCCAGCGTGACCGCTTCGACCTTGTCGTTGCGGGTCGCGATATAGTCGGTCGGCAGGCCGAGCATCTGCATGCCGACGAGGATATTGGCGATCGGGCTGTTGCCGTCAAACCGCAGGGGATAAGCGCCGGTGATATAGGTCTTGGCGGCCTCCAGTTCCTCTTGGGTGATGCCCTCGGTCGCGGCTTTGGCCCATTCGGCACGGATCACGTCAATCGCCTCACCGATACGGTCATTGGCTGAACTGACGGAGCCGAGATAGGTCTCAGCCAGATCGCGCGGGGCGAGGTAGGAATAGACGCCATAGGTCAGGCCGCGCTTCTCGCGCACCTCGGTCATCAGACGGGATTCGAAACCGCCACCGCCGAGGACATGGTTCAGCACTGTCGCAGTGAACCAATCGGGGTCGTCCTGCGCGAGGCCCGGCTGGCCAAAGATCGCGACGGACTGCGGCGTGGCGAAATCGACCACTGTCGTGCCCGCGGGGATATCCACATCTACAGTCGGGGGCATCGGCGCGCCTTTGGCTGGCAGATCGCCCAGCAGGGTATCGAGCAGCTTGCCCAGTTCTTCGGGCGTGATGTCGCCCACCGCGCCGACATAGATGCGGTCACGGGCCAGCACGGCGCTATGCGCCTCAATCAGGTCGTCGCGGGTCAACCCGGCCACCGTCTCAAGCGTGCCGTTCAGCGAACTGCCGTAGGGGTGGTCGCCGAACGCGATCTTGTCGAAGGTCTGGCGGGCGATGTCGTTCGGGTCTTTCTGGTTCGACTGGATGTTCGAGATCACCTGACCGCGCACCCGCTCTACCGCGTCTTCGTCAAAACGCGGCTCTAACAATGCGGCGCGCAGAAGCTCGATGGAGGCGTCGCGGTTTTCGGTCAGGAAACGGGCCGAGACGGAAAGCGAATCGTCCGACACGTCGAAGCTGAGGTTGGTTGCCAGCGCTTCGGTCTCGCGGCTAAAGGCACGCGCGTCCATGTCGCCTGCGCCCTCTTCCAGAAGGCCGGTCATCAGGTTGATCGCGCCGCGTTTGCCGGGCGCGTCCAGTGACGCGCCGCCCCGGAAACGGATTTCCAAGGCAACAACGGGGATAGAATGTTCTTCGACCAGCCAAGCGGTGGTGCCGCCGGGGCTGGTCACGGGCTGGATGTCGACTTCGGCACGGGCGGGAAATGCGGCGAAAACCGTCAGGATCAGGGCGTAGAACAGTTTCATTGCGCGTCCTCCTTCATCAGCCAACCGGTGACCGATGCGCGTTTGTCGAACAGGGTGCGGGCCACCTGCATGATGTCTTCGGCGGTGACGGCTTGCAGCACATCGGGCCAGTCCTGCACGTCTTCGACGGTCAGGCCGATGGCAAGGGCCGAGCCGTAGCGATTTGCAACGCGGTCGGCATCGTCGCGGGCGTAAATCTGATCGGCGCGCAACTGTGATTTGAGGCGCTCAAGATGCTCGGGGTCCACCCCGGCTTCCATGAACTGCACGAGCACCTCGTCCAGCGCCTCTTCGGCCTGTTGGAGGCTGACACCGGGCACGGGCAGCACCACGACATCAAAGGTCGTGTCGTCGAGCGTATCGGCCTTGTAGAAGGCACCGGTGTAATTGGCGATCTGTTCGTCGAATTGCAGCTTTTCAGCGAGGTAGGAGGTGGTGCCGCCGCCCAGCAATTCGCTGAGAAGAAAGAGCGCCGCCGCCTCTTCCTGCGCACCGCTGTCCCGCTCTTGGGCGAGGTAAGAGCGGCGCACATAGGGCTGGGCCACGCGGGCGTCTTTGTAGATCAACCGGCGCTCGGCAATCTGCGGTGGCTCTTCGGTGCGCAGACGCTCGGGCAGGTCAGGGTTGGCGGGAATCTGGCCATAGGTGGCTTCGGCCAGTTCGCGCACTTCCTCTGGCGTCACATCGCCGGAGACGATGAGGATGGCGTTGTTGGGCGAATAGTAGAGCTCATAGAACGACAGCGCATCTTCGAGGTCCAACTCCTCCATCTCATGTTTCCACCCGATGATCGGCACGCCGTAGCGGTGGTTGAGAAATTGCGCGGCGTTGAGTTGTTCGCTGAAGAGGGCGGCGGGGTTGTTCTCGGTCCGCTGGTTGCGCTCTTCCAAGATCACATCGCGTTCGGTTTCGATGTTTTCGGGCGTGAGGCGGATGTTCTTCATCCGGTCGGCCTCCATCTCCATCATCAGGCCGAGGCGGTCGGCGGCGACGCGCTGGAAATAGGCGGTGTAATCGTAGCTGGTGAAGGCATTGTCGCGCCCGCCGTTGGCCGCGACGGTGGCCGAAAACTCGCCCGACTCCAGCTTATCGGTGGCTTTGAACAGCAGGTGTTCAAGAAAATGCGCCACGCCGGACGACCCTTTGGGTTCATCGGCTGAGCCTGCGCGGTACCAGACCATTTGCTGCACGACCGGGGCGCGGTGGTCTTCGACGACCACAACCTCCATGCCGTTATCGAGGGTGAAATGGGTTACCGCCTCATTCTCGTTATCGCGCGCCTGCGCGGAGGGGGCTGTGAAGAGCGTCGCCACCAGGGCCGCCATCATCGGCAGTCGGATCATTGCTTACCTCGAAATATATCGCCTCCCGCATTACCTACGCGGTCTGGCGCTACTTTCAAGAAGCCTAGCGAAAACGTGTGTCTTGCGGAGGGTAAGACGGCGTGCGCCCGCCCGCGTTGCGCCAGCGCTCCGCCTCGTTGTGGGCGTCGAGGATTTGGCTCTTGTAGGCTTGGCTGTAGCGGTCGACCGGCACGATGCGGAACTGGGTAAAGCGGCCTTTGCGCTTGCGGAATTCCGCGTCAGACTGCGCCAAGCTGGCCCGGATGCCGGGTTGCACGCCCATCCGGCCCGCATGTTGCACCAGCGCCGCATCCCCCGCCGGGATGCCGGTAGAGGTATCCAGACGCCCGCCAAATGCCGCCACTCCTTCGGCCACCGCCGACCGGTCGGTCAGGTTCGCCTGTCCCGGCACGGGGGTCGGCAGGGCGTTCAGATTGTCGGGGCGTTCCAGCGGCTTGACCGGCTGGATCAAGAATTCGTCCGGTCCGTCAGAAGTCGGCTGCAAATCGCGAAGGCCCTGATTGCTGCAGGCGGCGAGGGCCAGCGGGATCAAGCTGATGAGGGCAATGCGACGCATGGTGTCTCCTTTCGGGGTCTGCTTGTTCAATATCGCAGGCGAGCAGGCAATGTCACTGACCTTTTTTGCCCCGGCGCTTGGGCGCGCTTTTCGGCTCTCCGGTAAAGAGGATCAGCCCCAAGGCCCCGGCAAAGATAAAGACATCCGCCAAGTTGTAGACGAAAGGGTTATTGAGGCCACAGCAAGAGTTGTTCAGGAAATCCAGCACATAGCCATAGATCAGCCGGTCCGCCACATTCGCCAAGGCCCCGCCGACCAGCAAGCCGCCGCTGAGCTGCGCCCACCGCCCATGCGGGCTGCGCCAGAGCCACAGGGTGACGCCCGCGCAGATCACCAGCGCCACCACGATCAGCACCCATTGGCTCATGTCACCCCCGAGGCCAAAGTTGATGCCCCGGTTTTCGCCATAGCGGAAATTCAGCATCGGAGGCAGCACTTCGATAGAGCGGATACGTGCCAGTTCCATCATGTGAATGACCACATATTTGCTGATCTGGTCGATCAGAAAGGCCACGATGGCCGCGATGCCGAATGTCCGCATGGTGCTGCCCTACGTTTAGTGCCGGAAGTGACGCATGTTGGTAAAGACCATGGCAAGGCCCGCTTCATCCGCTGCGGCGATCACTTCGTCGTCCCGCATGGAGCCGCCGGGCTGGATCAGCGCCGTGGCACCGGCTTCTGCCGCTGTGATCAGACCGTCCGCGAAGGGGAAGAACGCATCGGATGCCACGACCGACCCTTGGGTCAGGGGTGCGTCGATGTCCATCACCTCGGCCATGTCTTGGGCTTTGCGCGCGGCGATGCGGGTGCTGTCCACCCGGCTCATCTGGCCTGCGCCAACGCCGACTGTGGCACCGTCTTTGACATAGATGATGGCGTTGGATTTGACGTGTTTTGCCACGGTCCAAGCAAACAGCATGTCGTCGAGTTCTTGATCCGACGGCTTGCGCTTGGTCACGACCTTGAGATCATCGCGGCTGACGCGGCCCACGTCTTTGTCTTGCACCAGAAACCCGCCGGAGACTTGGCGCACGGCCAAAGCGGCGGCGGCAGGGTCGGCCAGACCTTCGGTGGTCAGCAGACGCAGGTTCTTCTTGGCGGCAAAGATGCGCTTGGCGTCCTCATCCGCGCCGGGGGCGATGACGACCTCGGTAAAGATCGCAGCAATCGCTTCGGCGGTGGGGCCGTCGAGTGGCTGGTTCAGCGCGATGATGCCGCCAAAAGCCGAGGTGCGGTCGCAGTCAAAAGCACGTTTGTAAGCCTCCAACATCGTCTCACCCCGTGCCACGCCGCAGGGGTTGGCGTGTTTGATGATCGCGCAGGCGGGGCCGTCTTTAGGGTCAAATTCGCTGACCAGCGCAAAGGCGGCGTCGGTGTCGTTGATGTTGTTGTAGGACAGTTCCTTGCCCTGATGCTGCACGGCGTTCGCCAGACCGGGGGCGGTGGAGCCATCGGTGTAGAAAGCCGCCTGCTGGTGTGGGTTCTCACCATAGCGCAGGGTTTGCGCAAGCGTGCCGCCAAAGGTCCGGCGGCGCGGGGTGCCTGCGACCTGCTCGGCCATCCAAGTGCTGACGGCAGTGTCATAGGCCGCGGTGCGGGCATAGGCGGTTTGGGCCAAGCGCTGGCGCAGGGCATAGGTGGTCTGGCCGTCGTTGGCCTCAAGCTCCGCGATCACCTCGGCGTAGTCCTCAACATCGACCACGACATTGACGAAGCCGTGGTTCTTGGCCGCCGAACGGATCATCGCTGGTCCACCAATGTCGATATTCTCGATCACCTCGGCATATTCCGCGCCCTTGGCGACGGTTTCCTCGAAGGGGTAAAGGTTCACCACAACCAGATCGATTGCGCCGATGTTATGTTCGTTCATCGCGGCAACATGTTCGTCATTGTCGCGCAGGGCCAGCAGACCGCCGTGGACCACCGGGTGCAGCGTTTTCACCCGCCCGTCCATCATCTCGGGGAAGCCTGTCACATCGGCCACATCCAACACCTCAAGCCCCGCCTCGCGCAGTGCTTTAGCGGTGCCGCCGGTGCTGAGCAACTCAACGCCCCGCGCCGCCAAAGCTTTGCCAAGGTCCAAAAGACCGGTCTTGTCGGATACGGAAAGAAGCGCGCGTTTGATGGGATAGAGGTCGGGCATGGGGCTGGTTCCTTGGTCAGTCTTCATCAGCATAGGGATCGTCGATCGACAAATCTCGCACGCCAATCGCAGTTTCCTGCGCTTTTGACAACGACCAGCGCACCCGCGTGGCATAGTTCATGGCATAGCCCGAGAGCACGATCTGCTGCGCAGCACGTGGCTTCAGCCGGGTCGTCTCAAGGTAACCCCCCGGTTCCAAAGACAAATTATGCGTGCCGTCATGGCGAAACACCCAAATT
Source organism: Sulfitobacter sp. OXR-159 (assembly GCF_034377145.1). NCBI lineage: Bacteria > Pseudomonadati > Pseudomonadota > Alphaproteobacteria > Rhodobacterales > Roseobacteraceae > Sulfitobacter > Sulfitobacter sp. OXR-159. The sequence goes on along the minus strand of NZ_CP139707.1, from coordinate 446,028 downwards.
TCACCACTCTTCAGCGCCATTGAGATCGCAGCCCCGCCAAGGTCGACCGTGGCATCCACATCCGGATGCAGGTGAAAACGGATGTCGAAAGGCACGCCCTTCAGTTGCGTGGCGCTCAACACCTTATCAAAGCGCCGCTTCTCTGCCCCCTCTATCGCCAGCAGCATATCCTCCCCCGTCAGCCCGCGCCCGTCCGAGGTGAGTTCGAGCCGCCGCGCATGGGTCAGCCCGTGGCTGCGCAGATAGGCGTCATGGCCGCCCTCAAAACGCAGCCCATCCGCCGCCTCTCCGATCTCCACTGGCACTTGGCGCGGACCCGCGATGAGCGCCTCTGTCCCGCTGTGGGGGTCAGGCTCCGCCAGTCGGGCGCTGGAATGGCCGACGAGCGACAGGGCGGAATGCGACGGCGTGGCCCGCCCCGCCCGCCGCCATTCCAGCCCAAATGACGCGCCGGAGCCGCAGTTCACCACCAAGGGCCGCCGCCCCGAGGTCAGCTCAAACGCCAGTGTCGAGGCATGGGCATTGCCCGAGGCCGTGCCGCCCGGTGGCGCCGCCGCATCGACGATCACGCTGGTGCGCCCTGCCGACAGCCTTGCATAGCCCATGGCCAGCCCATCAGGCTGCCGCGTCTTGACCTTGGCCGCCGCCAGTGCGTGATCCAGCCAGCCTTCCATACCGCGCCCGCCGCCGTGAAACCGCGCCAAAGCGCCATCCGCATGGCGCAGGCTGCGCAGGGTCGGCGCGATACGCTCGATCGCAGTCAGATGTTCCTTTGGCGTGCTGCGGCCTGCATCGCTTAGCGCGGCAGCGGCCCATGTCAGCAGGGTAAACACCGCCAGCAATTCCTCGGGGTTGCGGGTGGGCAGACCGCCCTCGGCGTCGATCTGGCTGGCACATTCGCGTGCTAATGCCTTGATGGCGGGATCGGCCAGTTCCTCTAGCCCCTCCAGCGACAGGCCCGCGTAAATCAACCCGGTCAGCGCTTCGAAACGCGGCAGGCCCGGCGCAGAGGCGCGCCAGCGTTTTGACAGGAAACGGGTCTGCTGTTCGAGGGACCGGTAGAAGGCATCGCTCTGCGCGGTGTCCGTCCCGCGCAGCATGAAAAGTGCGTGGTTGATCCAGCGGATCAGCCGCCGACCGGTCAGCGCCGGGGTCCAGCCCGGCCCCTGCCCGCGCCCGAAACGGTCGATCCACCCCCAAAGCCAATCCTGCGCCGACGCCCGCGCCCGTGCATCCCCCACGGCAGCAAGATCATCCAGCCATGCAAAACCGTGCAGTTCCGCCGCAAAGGCAGGGTCAGGCGGCGTCAGTTCCCACATCGCGGTCTGCGGCGCGGTCAGCAGGCCGCCAGCAAATAGGTAATTGCCCGCCATCAACTGCCGCCCCCGCGCGAAAGAGCCGATGGTGCGCGGCTCGGGCGACGCGGTAAACCCCGCCACCCGCACCCGGCCCCGGGTCGCACGCCAAGCGTGCCAGCGGTTCAAAAACCGCACCCTTCGGGCCATGACGCTGGAAAGATTAATCATATCAAGCTGCCCCTGACGCTCTGATGGCGTTTGGCGGCAGCATAACCGCGGCCCTGCAATGAGTCACCGGATTTTCCCCGCGCGCCGGGGGATCGGCGGGGAACGGACGGTTGCCAGCCCGCAGGGGTGCCGCCTAAACAAGGGCACTGCAACCGGAGCGCACCGATGATCGCCAGCCTGATGATGTACCTACGGCCAGAAACCGCCGCGGCCACGGCCCGCTACTGGGCGTTGATCCGCGACGGGCTGCGCGCGCGAGGCGTTGTGGCCCCGGAAGAGTTGGACAATGCGCGAGAGGAATTCGCGGTGTGGAAAGCCCCCGACCTGACCCTTTCGCAAACCTGCGGGATGCCCTACCGCCTATGGCTGCACGACCATGTCACCCTGATCGGGACACCTGACTTTGCCGTCGAGGGCTGCCCGCCGGGCTACTACCACAGCGTCTTCGTGGTCCGCGCCAATGATCCCCGTGAAACAATTTCCGAGTTTCGCGCGGCGCGGTTCACCTACAACCAGACGTTTTCGCAGTCAGGCTACGCCGCCGCCTACGCGCATTGCAGCGCAGAGGGTTTCTGGTTTGCAGATCGCAGTCAAAGCCACGGGCACCGGAACTCCGCCAAAACCGTGGCCGAGGGGCGGGCGGATATTGCGGCGCTGGACGGAGTGTCGTGGCGGTTGATCCAGCGTTGTGACGCTTTTGCGGGTGGCTTGCGTGTGCTGGAAACCACGACGCCGACGCCCGGCCTGCCCTATATCGCGGCGGCAGATACCGATCGCGAAGCAACATTTGCAGCGGTCCGCGATGCCACCGTCGGGCTTACGCCCGAGGATGCCGCTACGCTGGGCCTGCGCGGCTTGGTCGAGATACCGAAATCCGCATATCTCGCTGTGCCCTCCCCACCCGATGGGGCGTAAGGCTCAGCCCTTCCGCAAACACGCGATATAGAAGCCATCCATCCCGCCTTTGTCGGCCCAAAAGTCAGGACGCAGGCGCAACCCGCCCTCTTCGGTGACCCACTCAGCCTCGACCCCCGGCAGGTCCAGCGCGGCGCGGTCGACCGTCATGTCACCATGCCGTTCCAAGGCTTCGTCGACCTGCACTTCGCCCTCGTCGGGCAGCAGGCTACAGGTACAGAACACCAGCCGCCCGCCGGGTTTCAGCAGGCTCCATGCGTGGTCGATCAACTCGGATTGCAGTTCAATCAGGTCCCCGAATTCCGAGCCATCCTTGGCATGGGGCAGATCGGGGTGGCGACGGATGGTGCCGGTGGCGGAACAGGGCGCGTCAAGCAGGATCGCGTCGAACGCGCCCTCTACGGCACGGGCGTCCTTGGTGAGCGTCTTGGCCTTAAGCCCCACGCGGGCAAGGTTTTCCTTCACCCGCTGCATCCGTGGATGCGATTGGTCAACGGCGGTGACAACAGCCCCCGCAGCGGCAAGCTGCATGGTCTTGCCCCCCGGCGCGGCGCAGAGGTCGAGCACCATTTCACCTTCCGTCGGGGCCAGCACCCGCACCGGGATCGCAGCGGCGGCATCCTGCACCCACCAGTCACCTTCGGCAAATCCCGGCATGGTGGAGACCTGCCCGGCCCCCGTCACCCGAACGGACCCTGTCGGCAGCAGCGTGCCCCCCACCGCTTCGGCCAAAGCGGCAGTATCGCCCTTGGCGGTCAGATCAAGCGATGCGCCCGCAAAATGCGCCTCTTCCATCTTGGCGATGGCGTCGGTGCCCCAAGCCTCTGCCAGTGGGCCGCGCAGCCATTTCGGCAGGCGCGGTGCGCGCAGAGCGTCCCATGCTTCGGGGCCCTGCGCGGCAATCTTGCGCAAGACGGCGTTGGTCAGCCCTTTAAGGTGGCTCAGCGTGCGGTGCTGGGATACGAGATTGACCATCGTGTTCACGACCCCATGCGCCGCGCCGCCCTGACAAAGCTCCACCGTACCGACGCGCAGCACGTTGCGCACGGTCAACGGCGGGGCCTTTTGCAGATGTTTTTGCAACAGCCGGTCGGCACGCTCCAACCCGCGTAGCGTGTCCTGTGCCAGACGTTGTGCCCGCGCCCGGTCATCGGGGGGCAGCTTGTCCAACGCGCCGGAGGCGAGCAGTTCCGACATCAGACGTGGCTCATCGCCCAAAACCTGATCCAGCAGATATACCGCGCTTCTGCGGGCCTGAACGCCTGTGTCTGCCATGGTCATGTCCTATCTGGGTCTCGCTTGAGGGGTTGCCGGGTTGTCTGGGCCAGCGCGCGACGTATATCAAGGGATAACTTGGCTCAAGAGGACCATGATGCCCGATCAACGCCCCATTCCCGACAGCAAACCCGCCCCTGACCCAACCCCTAGCCCCGCGCCGGACCTGCCACCGCAGCCCAAACCGGGGCCAAAGCCGATCCCCGACACGCCGCATGACCCGACACCGCAGCCCGGCCCCGATCTGCCTGCCGCCGCACAGCGCGCGCTGGCCGAGGCCGCCGCGCGCCGCAAGGCCGCAGCCGCGCTGGACCTGCCCGCCGAACTGGGCGGGCGCGATGGGCCGGAGCCGGTGCGCTATGGCGATTGGGAGAAAAAAGGCATCGCCATTGATTTCTAAGCGGCCTTAGCGCAGGGTCAGCACCGCTGACTCGCCCGCGCCCTTGTCAGAGGTGAAGCGGATTTTCGCGCCATCGCGCATGACGACTTGGCAATTATAGCCCAAATCCTTGCCGCCCCAGACCAGCGTCCGGCAGAAATAGCCGTCTTTCCACGACCAATTGCCGGAGAACTGCCAAGCGGCCCCCTTGCCAGCGATGGCTCCGCCGGGGGTCACCTGCAGATTGACGAGCGGACGGGTCAGCCTTTTGCCGTTCACCGCCGCGACAAAGTCTGACTTGTCCTGAATACGGGCATACTCCGCCGCCGCGGGCAGGCCGCTTAGCGCCAGCACCGCAGTCGCGGCGAGTGCAAAGATAATCCTCATCGAAACCTCCCTTGGTGAATTGCCTTTGGCATTCACGTAAGCAAAAGAGGTAAAGTTTCAGATAATCTGCATCTGGTTCAGGGTTTCAGGCCCAGCACATCAAGCATGTCATATTCGCCCGGCGTCTGCCCCTGCCCCCAAAGCGCGGCCTTCAGCGCGCCGCGCGCGAAAAGGGCGCGGTCAGAGGCGATGTGGCGCAGGATAATCCGCTCCCCGGCGGCGGCGAACATTACGTCATGCTCCCCCACGATGTCACCGCCCCGGATCGCGGTGAAACCGATATCGCCCTGCTGCCGCGCGCCGGTGATCCCATCGCGGCCCCGGTCTGACACATCAGCCAGCTTTACGCCGCGCCCTTCGGCGGCGGCTTCGCCCAGCATCAGAGCCGTGCCAGAGGGGGCATCGACTTTCTGGTTGTGGTGCGATTCGATGATCTCAATGTCGTAATCCACGTCCAGTGCAGCAGCGACCTGACGAGTGAGCTGTGTCAGCAGGTTCACGCCAAGACTCATATTGCCTGCGCGGATGATGATGGCCCCCTGTTCGGCGGCTGGGGCAAGCTGCGCGATCTCCTCATCGGTCATCCCGGTGGTGCCGATGACATGCACGATCCCGGCCTTCGCGGCCTCGGCAGCAAAAGCGATCGTTGCCTGTGGCGCGGTGAAATCGATCACGGCCTGCACCTTCGCAAACGCTTCGGCTGCGTCGTCAGTTACGGTCACACCTGACGCGGTGCCCCCCATCGCTTCGCCCACGTCGCGCCCCACCCAGTCATGACCGGGACGCTCCACCGCCGCGGCCAGATGCATTTTGTCGCTGGCGGTGATCTCACGGATCAACATCTGGCCCATGCGGCCAGAGGCGCCGGTAACGGCAATGCCGGGGGTCTGTGTCATGGGGGTGTCTCCTGCGGTTCGGGGGCATGAATGGCTCGGCTGGTTTAGCCCGTCGGCGAGCGCTTGGCAAAGTGCAACCGAAGCCTTAGATGGGGTTCATGGCAAAGAACAAGTTTCATGAGGGCGCAGGCCCGTCGCAACGACAACTCCGCGTGGGCGAAACCGTCCGCCGCGCCTTGTCTGATGTTCTCGCACGTGGGGACGTGCATGACACCGATCTCAACCGGCTGTCGATCACCGTGGGCGAGGTGCGCATCTCTCCTGATCTCAAGATCGCAACGGCCTATGTGCTGCCGCTGGGCGGTGAAGGTCAGGATGAGGTGCTTAAGCTGCTGGCGCGCAATAAGAACGAATTGCGCCGGCAAGTGGCCAAGAAACTCACGCTCAAGTTCTCTCCTGATCTGCGGTTCCAATTGGATCGGACATTCGACCGGATGGACGACACGCGCCGGATGTTGAACCAAGACGTGGTGCGCCGCGACGCGGATGCGCCTGATGATGACGCTGCCGACAGCGCGCCGGATCAGTGATCCGGGCCGGTTTGATCGCATTGGCGCTGATCGCGCTGAAAGGCACGCCTTCGGATGCTGCTGAATGCCGCAACATCACGTTCGACGGCAGCTCCTACACCATTTGCGAGGTCGATCTGGAGCGTGACGATCTGCGGCTCTTTCTCAACGATGACGCAGGCGCCCCCTATGGGTTCTTCGGATCGCTTGATGAGGCACTGAAGGCGGAGGGCTTGCGGCTGGGCTTTGCGATGAACGCGGGCATGTACCACGAGGATCGCTCTCCGGTTGGGCATTACGTCGAAGAAGGCGTCGAGGCGCGCGGCGTGATCGACAGCGCGGGGCCCGGCAACTTTGGCCTGCTGCCCAACGGCGTCTTCTGCCTGCGTGATGGCCGCGCCGATGTGATTGAGACCAAGCGTTACCTTGAGAACAAACCCGATTGCCGCTTTGCCACGCAATCGGGGCCAATGCTGGTGATCGACGGAGCGCTGCACCCACGATTCTTACCCAACAGCACCTCGCGCTATATTCGCAACGGCGTTGGCACTACGGCAGACGGAAAACGCGCGGTCTTTGCGATTTCCAATGACGTGGTCACCTTTCATGAGTTTGCCCGGCTCTACCGGGATGAGCTGGACCTGCCTAACGCGCTGTATTTCGACGGCAATATCTCGCGCCTGCGGGCGCCGGGATTGCGCCGCACCGGGGCGGGGTTCACCACGCTGGGGCCGATCGTCGGCATCGTCACGCCTGCAAAGTGACCTTTTCCCCGCTTGGGGGCTGGGCAGCGCGGCATGGCTCCGTTAGAGGGCAGCACCACAAAGGCGAAGGGGCAAGACATGGCACGCAAACGCAAGGGTCGCGATATTTCAGGCTGGCTGGTGGTGGACAAACCCGCCGGGCCGACATCGACCGCCGTGGTCAACAAGGTCCGCTGGGCGCTGGAGGCCAAAAAGGCGGGCCACGCAGGCACCCTTGATCCCGAAGCCACCGGGGTTCTGGCCATCGCCTTGGGCGAAGCGACCAAGACCGTGCCCTATATCACCGACGCGCTTAAAGCCTATGAGTTCACCGTGCGTCTGGGAATTGCCACCAACACCGACGACGCCGAAGGCGAAGTCATCGGCACCTCCGATCTGCGCCCCGACGATGCGGCCATCAAGGATGCGCTAAGCAATTTTATCGGCGATATCCAACAGGTGCCGCCACAGTTCTCTGCCGTGAAGATCGACGGCCAGCGCGCCTATAAACGCGCCCGCGATGGCGAAGAGATGGACATCGCCGCCCGCCCGCTTTGGGTGGAAAGCCTGCTGCTGCTCGACCGGCCCGACGCCGATCACGTCACACTTGAGATGGTCTGCGGCAAGGGCGGCTATGTCCGCTCCATCGCGCGAGATTTGGGGCAGAAGCTTGGCTGCCTTGGCCACGTCCGCGAGCTGCGTCGCACGTGGTCTGGCCCGTTTGAGGCGGCAAATGCCCTAACACTGGCACAGATCGACGAGATCGCCCGCACGCCAGAACTCGATACGCATCTGCTGCCGCTCGCCGAAGGATTGGTTGAGTTGCCCGAGGTCAAAGCCACCCCCGAAGGCGCGACGCGCCTGCGCAATGGTAACCCCGGTATGGTGATCGCTCATGACGTGGAATATGGCGATGAATGCTGGGCCTCGCTCGATGGCCAGCCCGTCGCCGTGGGCCGCTTCAAGGCGGGCGAATTGCACCCCAGCCGGGTGTTTAACCTATCCCCGGACACGAACGAGGGCTGAATGGCCCTGATCACCCGCAGCCATACCAAGGGCGATGCGCCCTCGACCGCTGTCTACTCCCCCTGTGAGCAGTATCGCTACAGCCTCACACGGATCTGGGACAGCGCTGCGCCGCGGGTGATGTTTGTCATGCTGAACCCCTCCACCGCGACGGAGGTGCAGAACGATCCCACGGTTGAGCGTTGTGAGCGCCGCGCGCGGGTGCTGGGCTTTGGCGGTTTCCGGGTGACCAATATCTTTGCCTTCCGCGCCACCGATCCGCGCGACATGCGGGCCGCCCCCGATCCCATCGGCCCCGATAACGACGCCACGCTGGTCGACGGAGCAGATTGGGCCGACCGCATCATCGCCGCTTGGGGCGTGCATGGTGCCCATCTGGACCGGGGTCTTAGCGTCGCCGCACAGCTGGCGGCGGGGGCCAAACCGCTCTACCACCTTGGTCTCTCCAAGGCCGGGCATCCGCGCCACCCCCTCTACCTGCCCTACACACAAGAGCCGGTTTTGTGGCAGCCCTAGCGCCCCGCGCTGGCAGGCATTCGTTAACCACTTCCCCGCTATTCCTTTGATTTTACGGCCACAGCATGCCCTTTTAAAGGCGGGATGATGTGTGGGGCATCAAGCAATGAACGGGTGGAACTGCGCATGTTGTGGCTGGCTGGTGTGATGGGTCTGATGGCGGTCGGCGCTGTCACTCTCGTTGAAATCGAAACCCCACCTGAGGAGGGGATGCCGGAGGGAGATATCCCCCACGGCGGTCCCGGCACGGTCGGAGATATCCTTTCAGGCAGCGATGACAGCGAGACGGTGCAGGGCGGCACGGGCGATGATCAGCTTGGCGGCTACGGCGGGAATGATCTGTTGCAGGGCGGTGGCGGCGCTGATGACCTGCACGGCCACCACGGTGATGATACGCTGCGCGGCGGCGATGGCGGCGACAGCCTACATGGCAACGACGGAGATGATGACCTTTTCGGCGGCGCAGGGAACGACAGCCTCTTTGGCCATAATGACGATGACTTCCTCTATGGCGGTGCGGGCGATGACGCGCTGCAAGGCTCTGCGGGTGATGACGTGCTGAATGGCGAAGCTGGGAGTGACGCGCTGCAAGGCGGGCTTGGCGATGATGCGCTGCGCGGCGGCGCGGGCGAGGATACGCTCTTTGGCGGCTGGGGGGATGACACGCTTACCGGGGCGGATGACCTGCAAAGCCGTGATTACCTGAACGGTGGCGGCGGGGATGACCTGATCGTTGCGGGGGCCGGGGACGTGGTGACATCCGGCGAGGGCACGGATCAAATCGCCTTGGGGGACTGGATCGGCCAAGGCGGGGCGGCGCAAATCACGGATTATCACGCAGAAGATGATTCGCTGCTTTTTGTGTGGGACGACAGCAGCGCCACCGGGGCAGAGCCGCCGCTGTCGATCCTGCCCGACCCCGATGACGCGGGACAAACGCTTGTCCTGCTAGACGATATCATCGTCGCGCGGGTGGTCGGCGACAGCGTCACGATGGACGATATTGCGCTGATCCCGCTGTCTGCGGCCTTTGACCTTGGCCTTGCGGCGTGACACGGCGCGCTATCGGCGCATAAATCACCCTTTGCCAAAGGCGCGAATTCCTCCTATACGCCCCCATCGCCTGCTGATTCCGTCAGCGGGTGATATCTCCATGGGCCTGAGCTGGACGACATCCCGGCCTGCGCCATCCATTTAAACTCTTTTCGAAAGGAGACCCCGATGTCGATTACTGCTGAAGAAAAAGCAAAAGTCATGAAAGATTTCGGCACCAAAGAAGGCGACACCGGTTCGCCCGAAGTACAGGTTGCCATTCTGACCTCGCGCATCGTCACGCTGACCGAGCACTTCAAGACCCACAAAAAAGACAACCACGGCCGCCGTGGTCTTTTGAAAATGGTCGCGACGCGCCGCAAGCTGCTGGATTACGTTAAGGCCAAAGATGAGTCCCGTTATCAGGACCTGATCAAGCGCCTCGGCCTGCGCCGCTAATTGCGGACAGCCCGCCGGGTTTCCCGGTGACAGGACGACCCAAACCTCCCGGCCCGCGCCGGGAGGTTTTTTGTTGCGCGCAGGTCAGCACAGTGCGCAACGGAGAGAAGCCGCCGCTCACAGCCCCGCTGCGACAGAACGCTTCCCATTTGCCTTGAAAACCTGTATGTCCGCGCAATCTGAAATCCGGCGCGCGGACTCCTGCGCCTGAAAAAGAAGATACCGGAGTCAGGGGCAATACGGCCCCTATGCAATGGCCAATGGGCCAAAAAGGAAACGTAGATGTTTAATGTAACGAAAAAATCGATCCAGTGGGGCGAAGAGACGCTGACACTGGAAACCGGTAAGGTTGCCCGTCAGGCGGACGGGTCGGTGATTGCCACGCTGGGGGAAACCAGCGTTATGGCCAACGTGACGTACGCACGTCAGCAAAAGCCGGGCCAGGACTTCTTCCCCCTGACCGTGCACTACCAAGAGAAATATTATGCCGCCGGTAAAGTACCGGGTGGCTTCTTCAAGCGTGAGGCCCGCCCCACCGAGAAAGAGACCCTGACCGCGCGTCTGATCGACCGTCCGATCCGCCCGCTCTTTGTCCCCGGCTTCAAAAACGAAGTTCTGGTGATGTGCACCGTGCTGAGCCACGATCTGGTCAACGACCCCGATATGGTCGCCATGATCGCCGCTTCCGCCGCGCTGACGATCTCCGGCGCGCCGTTCCGTGGCCCGATTGCTGGCTGCCGCGTGGGCTATGAGGATGGCGATTACATCCTGAACCCAACAATCGACGACATGCAGGACCTGCGCCTGAACCCCGAGCAGCGCCTCGATCTGGTTGTCGCCGGCACCAAAGACGCCGTGATGATGGTCGAATCCGAAGCCTATGAGCTGTCGGAAGAGGAAATGCTGGGTGCGGTGAAATTTGCCCACGACCAGATCCAGCCGGTCATCGACCTGATCATCGATTTGGCCGAAGACGCCGCGAAAGAGCCGTTTGACTTCCAGCCAGACGACTACTCTGATCTGTCCGCCGCTGTAAAAGCCGCTGGCGAAGACGAAATGCGCGCTGCATTCGCTATCGCCGACAAGCAAGAGCGCACCGCCGCTGTTGCCGCCGCACGCGAAACGATCAAAGGCAAGCTCAGCGAAGAGCAGCTTGAGGACAAGAACCTCGGCTCCGCGATGAAGGGCCTTGAGGCCAGCATCCTGCGCGGCGACGTGGTGAAAACCGGCAAGCGTATCGACGGTCGTCGCACCGACGAAATCCGCGATATCGTGGCAGAAACCGGCATCCTGCCGCGGACCCACGGCTCGGCGCTCTTCACCCGTGGTGAAACGCAAGGCCTCGTCGTGACCACGCTCGGCACCGGCGACGATGAGCAGTTCATCGACGCGCTGCACGGCAACTTCAAATCGAACTTCCTGCTGCACTATAACTTCCCCCCCTACTCGGTTGGTGAAGTTGGTCGCGTGGGCCCTCCCGGCCGTCGTGAAGTCGGCCACGGTAAGCTCGCTTGGCGTGCCCTGCAGGCGGTTCTGCCCGCAGCGACAGACTTCCCCTACACCATCCGTCTCGTGTCCGAGATCACCGAATCCAACGGCTCCTCGTCGATGGCATCGGTCTGCGGTGGTTCGCTGTCCATGATGGACGCGGGCGTGCCGCTGAAATCGGCTGTGGCCGGTGTGGCGATGGGTCTGATCCTCGAAGACGACGGCTCCTACGCGATCCTGTCGGACATCCTGGGTGACGAAGATCACCTCGGCGACATGGACTTCAAAGTGGCCGGGACCGAAGCGGGCATCACGTCGCTGCAGATGGACATCAAGGTTGCAGGCATCACGCCCGAGATCATGGAAAAAGCTCTGGCTCAGGCCAAAGAAGGCCGTATCCACATCCTTGGCGAGATGAACAAAGCGATCTCGGGTGCCGCGGACTTCTCCGTGCACGCACCGCGCATCGAGACCATGCAGATCCCCACCGACAAGATCCGTGAAGTGATCGGGTCCGGCGGCAAGGTGATCCGCGAGATCGTCGAAGTCTCTGGCGCCAAGGTCGACATCAACGACGAAGGCATCATCAAGATCGCCAGCGCCAATGGCGACGCCATCAAAAAGGCCTACGACATGATCTATTCGATCGTGGCAGAGCCCGAAGAGGGCGCGGTCTACACCGGCACCGTGGTCAAGATCGTCGATTTCGGCGCTTTCGTGAACTTCTTTGGCAAGCGCGACGGTCTGGTCCACGTGTCCCAGATCGAAAACCGCCGCCTGAACCACCCTTCGGACGTTCTGAAGGAAGGTCAGGAAGTGAAAGTGAAGCTTCTGGGCTTTGATGATCGCGGCAAGGTGCGCCTGTCGATGAAAGTCGTCGATCAGGAAACTGGTGAAGAAGTCGCTGCCGAGAAGAAAGAACCGGCAGAAGGTTGATTAAAACCTGCTGCGGACCCCCACCGGGGTCCGCAGTTTTTCCCGCAGGGCAGTACAAGACATGAGCGCAGAGAATCTGGTCACGATTTGCATCACCATGGGGCTGCGCCCCGATGTCCTGCAACAAACGCTCGAAAGCCTCGGCCCGGAACTGCGTAAGCTCCCCATCATTGGCATCAACGACTTTGGCGATGCCGAAACAAGCGCGGTCTTCGACCGTCTCTGCCCCCACGGCCAACGCATTGATCTGGGCAAACAGGTCGGACACCACCCCGCCGTTGACGCCATGTATGCCAAGGTGCGCACGCCTTATGTCTTTCACATGGAAGACGACTGGGAATTCACCCGCCACGATTTTTTAGATGACGCCCTGCGCCTGCTAGAGGCACATCCCGATGTTTCCTCGGTCTGTTTCCGCGACACCGATAACTTCTTCATCGAAGACGCGGCCCGCGCCCAGATCGTCAAGGAGGACTGTGCAGGCGTCTCCTACGCGCGCATGGATGCCCTCAGCCCTAAATGGTATGGCTATACGTTCAACCCGCATCTTGCCCCCCTCTCCCTCTGGAAAGAGGTTGGCGGCTTCAGCGGTTTCAAACGTGAAAGCCATATTTCGCGTCACCTGCGCAAACAGGGTAAATTCACGGCCTTTCTGAAACCCGGCGCTTGCCAGCACATCGGGTTTGTCAGCGTCGCCCACAAACCGCCTTCCGCCTTCAAACGATTCAAAAACTGGCTGCGCGGTCGACCCACCCCCAAAGTTTAACCCGTAAGAACCTGTTGCCGTCCCCCGGGCCGACAGGGATGAGGTCAAATCCATGCCGCAGCGCCCCAAGGGATTCGTCATCAATCTCGCCGCCTCTCCCCAACGGCTGGACAGCGCGAAGGCCGAACTGGACGGGGCCCAAGTCGACCCAATCCGCGTAGACGCATTTGACGGGCGTGAAATCGACCTCGCGCAGTTCGCGCCCTATGATGATAGCAAAGCCCGACGGTTCATGGGCCGCTCGATGACCCAAGGTGAGGTCGGATGCTACGTCTCCCACCAACGCGCCGCCACAGCCTTTCTGGAAAGCGGCGATGAGATCGGCTTCGTTTTCGAAGATGATATCGCCCTACAGCCTGAGTTCAAAACCGCCGTGCCGAAACTGATAGAATGGCTCCGCGCCCGCGACGATTGGCACTGCGTCAACTTGGGCGCAACACGCTTGAAAATCACCAGTCCCATGGCCGAGGTCGCAGGCATTGAAGTGCTCCGCGCTCACTATTTCCCCATGCTCGCCCATGCGCTGATCTGGAACCGCGCCGGAGCCAATGCCTTCCTTGCCGCCTCCGAGCCTATTTTCTGCCCCGCAGACAATATGTTAAGACAAGTCCTCACACGTTCCGACATGGGGCTGGCAACCGCCCAAAACCTCGTGACCGCTGGCCGGTTCGACAGTGACATTTCCGCCCGTTCAGGCGGAAATCGGGGTCAGTTCCGCCGGTCGCCGCTCTATGGTCTGCGCAAACAGCGCCGCTTGCTGCATGAAAAAGCGATGGCCTTCGCGCATAAGCTCGGCCATCGCTAACAGCGCATCAACCCGGCAGCTTGGCCTTACGCAGATAGGGCAACACAGTCTCAAACGCCCCGAACTTCGCCTTGGCGTCCTCGTCTGACACGGTCGCGGGAATGATTACATCCTCGCCCACCTGCCAATCCGCCGGCGTTGCGACGCCATTCTTGCCAGCAGTCTGCAACCCATCCAGCGCCCGCAGCACCTCGGCAAAGTTGCGGCCCACGTTCATCGGGTAGGTCATGCTCAGCTTCAACTGCTTATCCGGCGAAATGATAAAGACCGACCGCACAGTGGCACTGTCGTTGGGCGTGCGGCCATCGGGCATGTAGGCTTCGGCGGGCAGCATATCAAAGGCCTTCGACACCTCCAGCCCGGCATCCGCGATAATCGGGAAACCGGCCTTGGTGCCTGCAACCTTCTCAATATCGCCCTTCCATTTCTTATGCTCTTCAACCCCGTCAACGCTGACGCCAATCACCTTCGTGCCGCGCTTTTCCCACTCATCGGAAAGCCGCGCCACGGCGCCGAATTCGGTCGTGCAAACGGGGGTGAAATCCTTCGGATGCGAGAACAGGATCGCCCAGCTGTCACCGACGAACTCATGCAGCGAAAAACTGCCCTGATCGGTTTCGACGGTAAGGTCGGGAATAGTGTCGTTGATACGCAAGCCCATGATATCCTCCGGGTCAATCTGTGAACAGATAGGCTAGAGGTAATCGCAAACCCCGCCATTTTCACCCCCCCGATTGCCACAAAGTAAAACTTCACCGCAGCGCCACGGCCCCCTTCTCCTTCATCCTTTCTTAAATACCGATCCCGCCCCGCCTCACATCACAAGGCCGGGCACGGAGCACCCCTCAGAACGGCGCCTTCGCCCGGACCTTGGTCGATGTCCCGCCCTGCGGATGGTTAAACCGCAACTCCTCACTATGCAGCATCAACCGCGGAAAATCCCGCGCAGGCCCGGTGGCATAGAACGGATCGCCCAGAATAGGATGCCCAAGCGCCAGCATATGCACGCGCAGCTGGTGGCTGCGTCCTGTTTTGGGGAACAGGCGCATGCGCGCGGTCTCGCCATCGGACTTGATCTTTTTCCAGTCGGTCTGCGCGGGCTTGCCGGTCTCATGACACACCATCTGCAGCGGACGATTGGGCCAATCAACGATCAACGGCAGATCGACTGTGCCGGACTTCTCTTCCGGCACGCCCCAGACCCGGGCAACATAGGTTTTTCGCGTCATGCGTTTTTCAAACTGCAGCCCAAGATGGCGCTGTGCATGGGGTGTCATCGCAAAGATCATCACGCCCGAGGTGTCCCGATCCAACCGATGCACCAGCAACGCCTCGGGAAAGACCGCCTGCACCCGCGCGATCAGGCAATCGGCCAGATGCTCGCCCTTGCCCGGCACGCTCAGCAAACCAGAAGGCTTATCGACCAGCAAAACTTCGGCGTCTTCATGCAGAATGACCAGCGGATCCTGCGGCGGGTTATATTCGCTATCCATGGTTCCCCCTCGCAGATGCCGCCCCGCGGATCAAGCGGCGCGTGGCGGTCAGGCGACCGCAGCGAAACTGTCTTTGAGGATCGCGGCCAATGCATCGGCATCCGCTTGGGTGAATGCATTGGGCTGGTCGCTGTCGATATCAAAGACCCCCAGAAGTTCCCCCGCGCCGTTCCAGACCGGCAGCACCAATTCCGACCGCGTCGACGAGGCGCAGGCGATATGGCCCGGGAAGGCATCGACATCTTCCACCAATTGCACCTCGCCCGTGCGGGCCGCAGCCCCGCAGACCCCGCGCGAAAACGGGATCACCAAACAGCCGTGTCCGCCTTGATAGGGCCCGATCTTAAGCAACTCAGGCGCGGTGACACGGTAGAACCCGGTCCAGTCGAACCGGTCATCTGCGTGATGTACCTCGCAGGCGATGGTGGCCATCAGCGCCACGGCATCGTCTTCGCCCTCCGTCAGAGCGGCAATGGTTTTCGATAGGGTTTGGTAGTCGACTGTCATGGAAAAACTCATATTGCGGATAGAGAAAGGGAGGCAGCACGCCCCCCTTTGGATACGTCTAAGAGCCGTGGGATCAGGGGCGTTCAATCGCGATGGCCGTGCCTTCGCCGCCGCCGATGCAGATCGCCGCGACACCGCGCTTCAACCCGCGCTTTTCCAGTGCGTTCAACAGGGTCACCATGATCCGCGCGCCTGAGGCACCGATGGGATGGCCAAGCGCACAGGCGCCGCCGTTGACGTTCACGATGTCATGCGACAGGTCCATCTCATGCATGAAGGCCAGCGGCACCACGGCGAAGGCTTCATTGACCTCCCACAGGTCCACGTCTTCTTTCTTCCAGCCGATCCGCTCCAGCAGTTTCTGCGCTGCGGGCACGGGTGCAGTGGTGAAAAGCCCCGGCGCTTGCGCGTGGCTGGCATGGCCGACGATCCGTGCGCGGATGGTCTGGCCGCGGGTCTTGGCGGTCTCCTCATCCGCCAGCACCAGCGCTGCCGCCCCATCGGAGATCGACGAGGAATTCGCCGCCGTCACCGTACCCCCCTCACGGAAGGCCGGTTTTAACTGAGGGATCTTCTCAGGCCGGGCGCTGGCAGGCTGCTCATCCGCGCCGACCGTGGTGCTGCCCTTGCGCGATGTCACCTCAACCGGGGCGATTTCATCCGCAAAGGCACCGCCCTCTTGGGCCTCAATCGCCCGCGACAGCGACGCGAGTGCATAGTTGTCTTGGGTCTCACGGGTAATCTGAAACCGCTCGGCGCAATCTTCGGCAAAGGTGCCCATCAGGCGGCCTTTGTCATAGGCGTCTTCCAGGCCATCAAGGAACATATGGTCGATCACCTGCCCATGGCCCAACCGCGCGCCGCCGCGCATCTTGGGCAGCACATAAGGCGCGTTGGTCATGCTCTCCATGCCGCCCGCGACCATCACATCGGTATGGCCAAGCGCGATCTGGTCAAAGGCCATCATCGCCGCTTTCATGCCAGAGCCGCACATTTTATTGAGCGTGGTGGCGGGCACACCTTCCCCCAGCCCCGCCTTGAACCCGGCCTGACGCGCGGGCGCTTGGCCCTGCCCTGCGGGCAAAACACAGCCCATCAGCAGCTCCTGCACCTCGGCGGGATCCGTCGTTCCCAACGCCGCCTTGATCGCGCTGCCGCCCAATTCCGCGGCTGTCAGCCCTTGGAAAGCCCCTTGGAAACCGCCCATCGGGGTTCTGGCTGCACCGGTTATCACGACATTGCGCATCACGTTCTCCTAGAGTTGCACCGCAAACCAGTTGGTAAGGTTTTACGGTTAATCACGTCTCGAACTTCAAAGTCTCGAGGCATGTTTATGGAAGTTTCCGCCAAAACAGAAGACCGCTTTTGCGTGGTCAGCGTGCTGCACGAACGGATCGACGCCGCCGCCGCGCTGGAGTTCAAAGACGCGGTGCGCCGCGCCACGACCCAAGCGCCATCGGTTGTGATCCTTGACCTACACCGGGTCAACTTCATCGATTCCAGCGGGCTGGGCGCGATCGTGGCGGCGATGAAACATCTGGCACCGCAGCGGGCCTTGGTGCTGGCCGGGCTAACTCCGGCGGTGGAAAAGGTCTTTACCCTTACCCGGATGGACACGGTTTTTGGCATTTTTCACACGCTGGACGCCGCCCTCAGCGCGCACCGGGGATAGCGCCATGCGGCAACCCGCCGCGCGCTCTGCGCTTTGCCCGTTTGAGATCACCGTTCACAGCGGCCCCCACGCCGCGCGGGAGGCTCTGACGCTCTTGCTGGACGGTCTCACCTGCCTCGCGCTTGAGGCCGAAGAGGTCTGCGTGGTGCGATTGGTCGTCGCCGAAATGCTCAACAATATCGTCGAACATGCCTATTCGGATGCCGACCTCCCCGGCCCCATCCATATTGCCTGTCATCATGCGCCCGATGGCCTGCACCTTGCCGTGTCGGACGAGGGACTGCCAATGCCCGACCTGCAAGCGCCCTTGGGCCTGCCGCAAGAGATCGACCGCCCGGTCTGCGATCTTCCTGAAGGGGGTTTTGGCTGGTTTCTGATCCGCGATCTAGCAAAAGACCTGAGCTATCGCCGTCTGGCCCAAGAGAACCGGATCGACCTGCGGCTCCCGGTCGGGTTGCCGCCGCGTTAACCCCTGCGGCAGTGCGGCAGGCAGATTTCGCAAAACGGCCCTGCTGGGATCACAATTGCGCCTTTGTTGTAGGGCAAAAGAGTGCCTGTAGCTGCAAATAGCTTCCCTCGGCACCGTGTTTAATAGCCCCCACCCAGTACGCGGTGCCGAGGATCTTTCCCCGCATTGGCAGAACCGAAATGACCGTCTAGGGTCACGCTGATATATCAGCGAGGGACAGCACATGCGCGATTTTCACTTTCCCGGCCGGTCACCGGTCTTGGCCACCAATGGCATCTGCGCCACGTCGCACCCGCTCGCCGCGCGGGCGGCGGTCGATATCCTTGCGCGCGGGGGCAACGCCATGGACGCGGCCATTGCAGGGGCGGTTCTGCTGGGCATCTGCGAGCCGCAGATGACCGGGATTGGCGGCGATTGCTTCGTCCTCTACTCCCCAGCGGGGAGCGAGGAAGTCCATGCGCTCAACGGCTCAGGCCGTGCACCAGCGGCGCTGGACGCCGCCAAGCTGCGCGACAAGGGCGAGAAGACGGTGCCGCTGCGCTCAGCCGATGCGGTGACCATTCCCACCGCCATAGATGCCTTTTGCCACCTGTCAGACAACCTCGGCAAGCTGGGGCTGGACGCGCTGCTGGCCCCCGCGATCCACTATGCCGATGCCGGGGTGCCCGTCGCCCCGCGCGTGGCTTTCGACTGGGCCACGGACGGCGGCACCCTTCAGGGGCGCGCGCGGGACCACTTCCTCATCAAAGGTAAAACGCCCCGCGTCGGTGATATTTTCCGCGCGCCGGGACAGGCCGAAGTGCTGCGTCGCGTGGCCGCGAAAGGGCGCGATGCCTTCTACACCGGAGAGATCGCCGAAGACATGATCGCCACCCTGCAAGCCGCAGGTGGCAGCCATAGCGCCGAGGATTTCGCCAGCGCCCGCGCCGAGGTCTCGACGCCCGTGTCGGGCCACTACAAAGACCTCGAAGTGGTCGAACATCCGCCCAATGGCCAAGGGGCGACCGCCTTGCTGCTGATGAATATCCTAGATCACTTCGACATCGCCGGTATGGACCCGCTAGGGGCCGAGCGGCTGCATATTGAGGCCGAGGCCACCAAACTGGCCTATGACGCGCGCAACCGGTTTCTGGCGGACCCGGATCACACCACGCGGTTGGAGCATATGTTGGCGGCTGAGACCGCCCGCGCCCTTGCAGCGCTGATCGATCCCAAACGCGCCATGGTCGCCGCCGCGCCGATCAGCGAGGCGGTGCACAAAGACACGATCTATATCACCGTGGTGGATGGTGACGGCATGTCGGTCTCGCTGATCTATTCGATCTTCCATGGCTTCGGCTCTGGCATCGCGTCGGATAAGTTCGGCATCCTGCTGCAAAACCGTGGCGCGGGCTTCACGCTGGAACACGGCCACCCGAATGAGCTGAAAGGCGGCAAACGCCCGATGCATACGATCATTCCCGGCATGATCCGCGAAAACGGTCGCGTGACCATGCCCTTTGGGGTGATGGGCGGGGCCTATCAGCCCTGCGGCCACGCGCGCTTTGCCTCGAACCTCACCGATTTCGGCATGGACGTGCAAAGCGCCATCGACGCGCCCCGCGCCTTTGCCGATGGGCAAGTGATGAAGGTCGAACGCGGCTTTGGCGACGATGTGCGCCAGACACTGAGCGATCTGGGCCATAAGGTCGAAGTGCCTGAAACGGCAATCGGCGGTGCGCAGGCGATCCGCATCCGCGAAGATGGCGTGCTGGAAGGCGCGAGCGACCCGCGCAAGGACGGCTGTGCCTTGGGGTATTGATAAAACGTCTGGCGGGCTGGCAACGGCCCGCCGGGCTCAGTTCATCTGGAAATGCAGCGGATAGGCCCCGTCGGTGAAGGGGCCAAACAGATCGGGGATATCGGGGTGGTCCACAGGCTCCCCCGAATAATCAGCCACGAGGTTCTGCTCGGATACATAGGCCACATAGTAGCTCTGATCATTCTCGGCCAAGAGATGATAGAACGGCTGGTCTTTCACCGGACGGTTCTCTTCGGGAATCGCCTCATACCATTCTTCGGTATTGGCGAATTCTGGGTCGACGTCAAAAATCACGCCCCGAAAGGGATGCTTCTTGTGACGGACAATCTGTCCGAGGTGATATTTTGCGCGTGTTCGTATCATAACATGCTGCCCCTACCCCTCGACGGTAGCCCTTTCAAGGGGCTTTTGTCCAATCACAGCGACTGTGCGCGGGGAAACAGACTGTGAACGCAGCACCGACAGTGGGTTTCCGGCAGCACTCTGGGCAGGCGATCAACCGGTTTGTCGGGATTTCGCGGAATACCGCCTGCGCAGGGCTGCGCGGTCAGCGCAATATCGCGCAACGCGGCGCGTAATTTCCCAATTTAGTGATGTGATGAAGGGGGTGAATCGGTTAAAGTCCTTTAAAAACGTCCCCTAACAAAAAACGAGAGGCAGATGAGCAAGCATTTTTGCGCAATGATGATCGTACTGCTGGTGGCATCCTGCGGCGGCGGGCCTCAAACGGCCCCGCGTGATCTGGATAACGCCTGCACGATCCTGAAAGAGCACCCCGACTATCTGCGCGCATTCCGCGCGACCGAGCGCAAATGGGGTGTACCAATCCACGTGCAGATGGCCACCATCCATCAAGAAAGCAAATTCGTGGCTGACGCGCGGACGCCGTTCAAATACGTGCTGGGCGTGATCCCGATGGGCCGCCAGTCCAGCGCCTTTGGCTATTCACAGGCCTTGGACGCGACGTGGGATGAATATCTGGAATCCGAAGGCCGCTGGCGTGCGAAACGCGATGAGATCCGCGACGCGAGCGATTTCATGGGCTGGTACATGAACCTGACGCGCGACCGGAACGGCGTGTCTCTGCATGACGCCCGCAACCAATACCTCGCCTATCACGAGGGGCACACGGGTTTTTCCCGGCAGAGCTACAACAGCAAGGCTTGGCTGGTCGGGGTCGCGGGCAAGGTCGATTCCCGCGCCAAGCTGTATGAAAGACAGATCGCCGGCTGCCGTTTGGGCCGCTGGTAAAAACGATCTAGTCCAATGCAAAACGCCCCGGCTGGATCAGCCGGGGCGTTTTTTGTTTCAGCAGGGCCGCTTAGCGTTTGCTGCCTGCCCGTGCGCCTGCGGTGTCAAACAGGCTGTTGGAGATATTGCCCCCCACCTGCATGTCACCCAGCACAACGGTGGTGGCACTTCCATTGCCGTCGTTGATGATCCACTGACGCAGCTGCACCGGGTTGCCGGTGAACTTCATCCGGATGTTGCCATATTGCGGGTTGGCGGGGTCTTGGGCCGTGACCGTGGTGGCGGTGCCATCATAGCTGTGACCGGTCACCATTTTGGCGCGGCCAAGATTGACGTTTTCCGCCAAAATGATCGACAGCGGGGTACGCGCCAACGGGTAAGTCTCTGCCGGTTGGTTGGATTTCTTGTCATAGATCACAACCGTATTGGCACCCGCGACGACCAGACCGGAATCAGGGGCGTTATATTCGAAACGTACCTTACCGGGGCGTTTGATATAGATCGTGCCCGTGCTGATCGACCCATCATCGTTGATCTGGGTAAAGTCGCCCTTGGCGGTGCGAAGCTGGTTCAGATAGCCCGAGATCTCGTTCAGCGACAGTTGCTGCGCCGCCGCCGCGAGGGGGGCCGATACGGCCAGACCAACCGCCAGAATAGCAGAAGTAAGTTTACGCATGTTGTTCGTCCTGTGTTGCCTCACGTTCTGACATAGGGCGGGTGGGCGTGATATTCGATATCAGGGGGCGGTTTTTCGCTATCGCAGCCTCTGCCCCATAAAAAACACCGCCGGGAGGGAGGCCCGGCGGTGTTTTCTTTATGACCGCCCCCGAGAGGGGAGGGGGCGCGTAGCCTATGCCTGTTCCGGCACCAGAATCTCGCGCTTGCCAACATGGTTGGCCGGAGACACGAGCCCTTCTTCCTCCATCTGCTCTACCAAACGCGCGGCCTTGTTATAGCCGATCGCCAGTTTGCGCTGGATGTAAGAAGTCGAGCATTTGCGGTCTTTGATGACCACCTGAACGGCGGTGTCATAAAGCGCGTCTTCACCATCGGTATTGCCGCCAAGGCCCAGCACCGCGTCGATGTTGCTTTCTTTATCCTCGGACGGCCCTTCGACCACGCCACCGACATAGTCGGGCTCACCGAATTGCTTGAGGTGGTTGACGATCTCTTCGACCTCTTCGTCGCTGACGAAGGGGCCGTGGCAACGGGTGATCTTGGCCCCGCCTGCCATATAAAGCATGTCGCCCATGCCCAGCAGCTGCTCGGCACCCATCTCACCCAGAATCGTGCGGCTGTCGATTTTCGAGGTCACTTGGAAGGAAATCCGCGTCGGGAAGTTCGCCTTGATCGTGCCGGTGATAACATCGACTGAGGGGCGTTGCGTCGCCATAATCAAGTGGATACCCGATGCCCGCGCCATCTGCGCCAGACGCTGAATGCAGGCTTCGATTTCCTTGCCCGCGACCATCATCAGGTCGGCCATCTCGTCGACGATAACGACGATATAGGGCAGCGCCTCGGGGGTATTTTCCTCGGTCTCAAAGATCGGTTCGCCGGTGTCCTCGTCAAAACCGGTCTGCACGGTGCGAGAGAACATCTCACCCTTGGCCAGCGCTTCGCGGACACGGCCATTGTAGCCTTCGATGTTCCGCACGCCCATCTTGGACATCTTGCGATAGCGCTCTTCCATCTCGCCCACGGTCCATTTCAGCGCGACAACAGCCTTTTTCGGGTCGGTCACAACCGGGGACAGCAGATGCGGAATGCCGTCATAGACCGACAGTTCCAGCATCTTGGGGTCGATCATGATCATCCGGCATTCCTGCGGCGTCAGCTTGTACAGCAGCGACAGGATCATCGTGTTGATCGCCACCGATTTACCCGAACCGGTGGTCCCCGCGATCAGCAGGTGCGGCATTTTCGCAAGGTTGGCGACAACCGGATCGCCGCCGATGTCCTTGCCAAGCGCCAGCGGCAGGCGCTGGTTGCCATCGCCGAAATCACGACTCGACAGGATTTCGCGCAGGATCACCTTCTCGCGGTGTTCATTCGGCAGTTCGATCCCGATCACGCTGCGGCCCGGTACGGTCGAGACACGCGCCGACAGCGCGGCCATGGAGCGCGCGATGTCATCCGCAAGACCGATGACGCGGCTGGCCTTGAGGCCCGGCGCAGGCTCAAGCTCATACATGGTGACGACGGGGCCGGGGCGCACGGCGACAATCTCGCCCTTGACGCCATAATCATCCAGAACGGTTTCCAGCATCCGCGCGTTTTCTTCCAGCGCCTCATCGCTCAGGTGCAAACGCTGCACGCCTTCGGGGCTTTCCAAAAGGCTCAGCGGCGGCAGTTCGAAACCGGGGTGCGTGTCGTCGAAGGTCAAGGTGGGCTGCGCTTCGACCTGCGCCTGTTTCGAGGGTTGGACGGCCTTGCGGACTGGCTGCTGCACCACTTTGCGCGGCTCGGCCACGGGGATTTTCATCGCCTCTGGCGCCGGCGCTTGCTGCAACGGCAGGGTTTCAGAGGTGACGGTATCCTCGTAACGCTCAACCATCGGCTCTTGCATCATCGGCTCTTCGACCATCGGCTCCGGTGCCGGCTCAGGCTGCACCTGCGGTTTGCGCAGCAGCGGCTCAGGGCGCAGGGTGGCAGCGCCTGCGGTCAAAGGCGGCTCGGCGCGCAGGGTGGCGGGCTGGCTGGTGTTCAACAGCAACGGGTCCGGCCCACGGCCCCGGCCTTTGGTCAGCGGCGCAGTTGTCGGCGTGTGGATCGCATTGGCATTGCGGACGCGGTTCTTGATCACATCGGCGATCTTACTCTTGATGCGCTCCTCGCCCGGTGTCTCATCCACGATGGCGTCGCTGTAGGTCTCGATCAGTTCCGGCTCGGGCATATCGTCCGCTTCGGGGCGTTTGATAAGACCGGGCATGCGGCCAAACAGGCTGCGCGGCTCTGCTTCCGGCTCGGCCATGGGGGCTTGCTGCGCGTAATAATCCTGACCAGCATCCTGTGCGGCCCAAGTCTCGGCTTCCTCAGCCTCCTGACGGCGACGCTCACGGCGTTCGGCCTGACGGGCCGACAGGTTCTGCGCGGCCACAACGGCACCGCTGGCGCCACGGCCCAGAAGGGTCATCAACCCGGCATAGGCCATGATCAGACCGACCAGCAGGAACCGCGTGATGCGCATCAACTCGGCCTTGGTGAAGCCCAGCACAAAGGCACCCAGAGCCAGAATCGCCACGCCCATCAAAAGCGACATCAGCTTGACCGTCAGGGTCGAGCCGATGGGCAAGACCGTCAGCAACGCGCCCATAACGGTATCGCCAAAAAGCCCGCCAAGACCGAAGCTATGGGTCAGCAGCCATTCCTGACCGGGGGCCAGCGTCGCGGCATAGATCGCCCCAAGCGCCACGGCGATGGGGGCAAAGATCAGACGCCCGAGGGCACGGTCATCGCCTTGATGCAGCGCGAAACGCCCGCCCCAGAACAGCAGGACAATGGCAATGCCCCAAGCGCCCCAGCCAACGATCATGAACAACGGTGCAGCGATGGAGGCACCGATCCGGCCCATCCAGTTCTGCACCGGCGCATCGGTCGAGACCATCCAGTTGGGATCGTCGGGCGTGTAGCTGCCGATCATCATGGCGGCCATAATGCCCAGCATGATCAGCGCCAGCCCCAGCAGTTCACGACCGCGCTTTTCGATTGCCTCGGCCATGTTGCTGTCTAGCAATGGATCGCGTCCCCGTGTCTGATATGCCATGTCGTCCCTCGCTTATGTCGAATACAGACAGTCGCGGATCGCTTCCAACCCGCGCGTCGTTTCGTCTTTTGGGGCCACCAAGGCGACCCGAATGTAATTCTGACCGGGGATGGTCCCGGCAACGTTCTGCGCCAGATAGCTGCCGGGCAGCACCCGCACGCCTGTCTCGCGCCACAGTTTCAGCGCCGCAGCCTCGTCATCTTCAACCGGGAGCCACAAGAAGAACCCCGCCTCGGGGCTCGCATAGCCCGGCACATTGCCAAAAATCCGGTCGGCGATGGCGTATTTCTCTTGGTAGAGCGCGCGGTTCTCCTCCACATGCGCTTCATCCGCCCAAACGGCGGCAGCGGCCTGCTGCAAGGGCAGCGGTAGCGGTGCGCCCGCATAGTTGCGCAACTGTTTGATCTCGCGCATCGTCTCTGCCCCGCTGGCGGCAAAGCCTGAGCGCAGCCCCGGCAGGTTGGAGCGTTTCGACAGCGAGTGAAAGATCACCACCCGGTTGCGGTCGGTGCCGAGTTCTTTAACCACCTCCAACGCGCCGGTGGGCGGCGTGTCGCGGTAGATCTCAGAATAGCATTCATCGGCGAAAATCAGGAAATCATATTTCTCGGCCAGCGCGATCAGATCGGCCCAATAGTCGCGCGAGGCGACAACGCCCTGCGGATTGGCGGGGGAGCAAAGATAGGCCGCCGTGGTGCGGCGGAGCACCTCTTCGGGCAGGCTGGCGAAATCGGGCAAATGCCCGGTCTCGGCGGTGGCGGGGACCATGATGGGCTCTGCCCCGCCCGAGATCGCGCCGATCATATAGACTTGGTAGAACGGGTTCGGCATCAGAATCGCCGATTTCTCCCCGTTCTTGGTCGGCGGGCAGAGCGCGATGACGGCGTTATACAGCCCCTCGCGGGTGCCGTTCAGCGCCATAACCTCGCTGTCGGGGTCCATTTCGACCCCGTAGCGGCGGGCAATCCATGCGGCGATGGCACCGCGCAACTCGGGCGAGCCGTCGTTTGGCGGGTACTTGTTAAAGCCTTCGGCGTGTTTCGCGATCTCATCCGTGACCCAAGCCGGGAAAGCATGTTTCGGTTCGCCAATGGTCATATGGATAGGCGTACCGCCGCCCTCATGCCCATCAAGCAAGGCACGCAGGCGCGGCCACACGTGGGCCGGAAGGTTCGAAAACCGCTCGGAATACATCATCAAAACTGCCTCGGATCGGGATCATTTGCGCCCCGTTTGCCCCAAGGTACCCAAGGCCGCCTCTCCCGTCCAGAAAAACCGGGAGATTTGCGGCCCTTGTGGCTTTTCGGTCGTGCGCTGTTATGCCTCGCGCAGGGCCGCTTCAGCCGCTGCACCAAGGCGCAAAAGCTGTTCCTCGGCATTGGGCGCAGCCATCAAAGAGATGCCGCAGGACGGCGCTCCGGTTGGCAACGTAAGCGCGCAGAGCCCCATGAGATTCGCGACTCGCGTATTGCGCAGCGAAAGGAGATTCTGCGCGAGGTAATAGTCGTGATCGCTGTTCAGCCGCTCGATGTTCGGCGGCAGCATCGGCGCGGTCGGCACCAGCACCGCGTCATAGCCCGCCACGGCCCGGTCATAGCCTGCCCGCGCCAGATCAAGTTTGGCCCAAGCGGCAACGTAATCGGGGCCGGAGAACCCCTTACCCAACCGGAAACGCTCAAGAATTTCAGTGAACATCGCTTGCGGATCGGCCTCGATCACATCGCGCCACAGCCCATAGGCTTCGGTGGTGTAGAGACAAGAACTCAGCGGCATCGCGTCTTCGACCTCGGGCACGGCGATTTCATCAACCGTGGCACCGGCCTCTCTCAGCCGCTCCACTGCCGCACTGAAAGCCGCCTTTGGCTCTTCGGAAAGCTCTTCCATCACAACGTTGGTCAACACCGCAAAACGACAACCTTCGAGATTGCTTTCGTGCAAATCGGGAGATTTGGCACCTTCTAAAACGCTCAGCAGCAGCGCTGCATCTTCGACAGATCGGCAAAGCGGGCCGACCGTATCGAACTTCGCCGCCAGCGGCACCGTCCCGGCCAGAGAGACACGGCCCGCTGTGGTTTTCAGCCCCACCAGATCGTTCCACGCCGCCGGGATACGCACTGACCCGCCCGTATCGGAGCCAATCGCCGCCGCCGCCAGGCCAAAGGCAACCGAAGCCGCCGCCCCGGAGGACGACCCGCCCGACACACTGTCAGGCTCGTTGACACAAGGCGGTGTCGCAGTGCTGGGGTTATGACCAAGGCCCGAAAAAGCCAATTCGCTCATATGGGTCTTACCCAAACAGACCAGCCCCATGGCCGTGGCATTGGCGAGGACTTCGGCGTCGCTTTCCGGCACGCGGCCTTCGAGCAGCTTGGTCCCCGCCTCCGTCGCCGTGCCCGCGGTGTCAAAAAGGTCTTTCCAAGAGATCGGCACACCATCGAGGGGCGACAGGCGCTGGCCGTCGCGGGCGCGCTCTGCCGCCGCCGCCGCTTCGGCGCGGGCGCGCTCGGGGGTGACGCGGGCATAGATACGGTCGTGCATCGGATGCGCGTCGATGGCATCAAGAAAGGTATCGCAAAGCGCCACGGGGTCGATATCGCCCGCCGCGATTCCGCGCCCCAGATCCGCCGCCGTCATTTCCAACCATTCGCGCATGTCGTACCCCTTGCCGCTGTTCGTGGCGAACCTAGCGACCGTTCGGCGCATGGACAATCCCCGCGCGCAGGTCATATCTAAGGCCATGGATTTTGACCACGATATCGCGATCATCGGCGGCGGGCTGAACGGCCCTGCCCTTGCCTTGGCCCTCAGCCGCGCCGGGTTGCGCGTGGCGGTGATCGACGCCTTGCCCGCGCAGACATTTGAGAACGCCGACTTCGATGGCCGCGCCTATGCGCTGGCGCTGACCTCGGTGCGACTGATGGAAGGCATCGGCGTCTGGCCCGAGATCGCCGGTGACGCCCAGCCGATGCTTCAGATCAAAGTCACCGACGGGCGCGCCGGAACCGGCCCCTCGCCCATGTTCATGCATTTCGACCATGCCGAGATCGAAGAAGGCCCGATGGGTCATATGGTCGAAGACCGCCACCTGCGGCGCGCCTTGCTAAAGGCCGTTGCGGCCGATCCGGCGATCACCATGTTGAACGACACCCGCGTCACCGATCAAACGGTCGAGCCGACCGGCATCACCCTGACGCTGGAGAGTGGCAAGACACTGCGCGCGCGGCTGGCCGTGGGGGCCGATGGGCGCGGCAGCGGCACGGCTGAACGCGCGGGCATCAAGCGCATCGCATGGTCCTATGGTCAGACGGCGCTGGTCTGCGTGGTCGATCACGAAAAACCGCATAGCGGCATCGCGCATCAGTTCTTTATGCCCCCCGGCCCGCTGGCGATCTTGCCGCTGACTGGTAACCGCTCGCTGATCGTCTGGAGCGAAGCCAGCGCAAATGCCGCCGCCATTAATGCCCTGCCGGATGCGCAATACCTTGACGTGCTGCGCCCGCGCTTCGGCAGCTTTCTGGGGGAGCTTTCCCTGACCGGCCCGCGCTACAGCTATCCGCTGGGCCTGTCGCTGGCGCATTCCATGACCGCGCCGCGCGTGGCGCTTTTGGGAGATGCGGCACATGGAGTGCATCCCATCGCAGGTCAGGGGTTGAACGCAGGCCTACGCGATGTGGCGGCCTTGGCCGAGGTGATTGCCGATGCGGTGCGACGGGGCGAAGACCCCGGAAACGACGCGGTACCGGCGCGTTATCAGGAATGGCGGCGCTTCGACAATGCCAGCCTCGCGCTGGCGACAGACAGCTTTAACCGGCTGTTTTCAAACGATAATGCGATTTTGCGTCTGGCCCGTGACATGGGCATGGCCGCGATCAACGCCCTGCCCGGCCTGCGCCGGACCTTCATCCG
This sequence comes from Sulfitobacter sp. OXR-159, assembly GCF_034377145.1. Lineage (NCBI taxonomy): Bacteria > Pseudomonadati > Pseudomonadota > Alphaproteobacteria > Rhodobacterales > Roseobacteraceae > Sulfitobacter > Sulfitobacter sp. OXR-159. The sequence continues at coordinate 417,505 of NZ_CP139707.1, read as the reverse complement.
CGAAGCGGCAGGGCTGACGGGTGACCTGCCCCGATTGATGCGTGGGAAGCCCCTTTAGCGGGGCCCAGTTACAGCGTCCGCGCCTCATCAGGCAGCATCACCGGAATGCCATTGCGGATCGGATAGGCCAGCCCGGCAGCTTTCGACACCAGTTCTTGCTTTTCTGCGTCATAGGTCAGCGTCGTCTGGGTGCGCGGGCAGATCAATGCCTCCAGCATCCGGCGGTCGAATTGAACGGTGGCATCCGTCATTGCATCAAGCCCTCTTCCTGACCGCCGCGCATCGCGAATTCGATCAATGTCACCAATGTCTCGCGCCGGGTTTCCAGCGACGGCGCCTCTAGCAACGCCTGTTTGTCCTCGGCCTCAAACTCCAACATCATCGACAGGGAGTTTATCAGCAGCTCATCCTCGGCATCTTTCAACGTGTCCCAATCAGCCGAGAGGCCGCGGGTGTCGAAATACCGCCCCAAGAGATCAAGAAACCGCACCCGGTCGAAACTGTCGTCGACCTCATCCTCGCCCAAGTCACGGTCAAAGCCCGCCCAGTTCACATCGCAGCGGCGATAGGGGGAAAAGCCTTCAATCTCTTCCACCACACGAAAGCGTGAGACGCCGGCAAGGGTCACCATATAGCGGCCATCCTCGGTCTCGGAAAACTGGGTGATGCGCCCCGCGCAGCCGATCTGGTGCAGCCCGTTGCCGTCGCGGCCGGGCATCTCGTTGGGCTGGACCATGCCAATCAACCGCGTGTCAGTCTTGAGCGCGTCTTCGATCATCTGAAGATAACGCGGCTCGAAGATATGCAGCGGCAGGCGCGAGCGGGGCAGCAGCAGCGCCCCTGCCAACGGAAAGATCGCAATAGTCTTGGGCAGTTCTGCTGGCTTGATCATGACAAGGGACTTAGCGCGCCCGTCTCCTCAGGCAAATATCATTGACGACAGTTTGCGACGGCCATTGAGCACCACCGGATCATTGGGCTTAAGCGCCTCAAAAATGGTGAACATTTGGGTCTTAGCAGCGCCCTCATTCCACTCACGATCCCGGCGGAAAAGCTCCAGCAGATGATCCACGGCCCCTTCGGCATCGTTATGCGCATAAAGTGCCTGAGCCAGATCAAACCGCGCCTGATGATCGTCGGGGTTGGCCTCGACCTTCTCGGTCAACTCAGCCACCGGGCCTGCATCCGCGGCCTGATGCGCCAGTTGCAATTGGGCATGGGCGGCTTCAAGTTCGGGGGCCTTGGAGATCTCAATCGGCGCACCGTTGAGCAGGGCTTCGGCCTGATCCAAAGCGCCCATGGCGATATGGGACCGGACCATGCCGCCATAGGCGGGCGCGTTCATCGGGTCTTCTTCCAGAATTGCGGCAAAGGTCTGCGCCGCATCCGTGGCGGCCCCCTCGGCCAGCATCTCTTCGGCGGCGGCGACGGCATCGGCCAGCGTATCACCGGGCGCTTCGCCGCCCCCCGCCTTTACCACGCGGTCGACGAAAGCCTTGATCTCGGACTGCGGCAGCGCGCCTTGGAAACCGTCGACCGGCTGGCCTTTGAAAAAGGCATAGACCGTGGGGATCGATTGGATCTGCAATTGGCCCGCGATGTTCTGGGCCTCATCGACATTGACCTTCACCATCTTCACCGCGCCCTTGGCCGCGCGCACGGCGTCCTCCAACATCGGGCCAAGCGTCTTGCAGGGGCCGCACCACGGCGCCCAGAAATCAACGATGACCGGCACCGTTTGCGAGGCATCGACCACGTCAGCCATGAAGGTCGCCTCGGTCGTGTCCTTGATCAGGTCGGCATCCGCAGGGGCGGCGGTGGAAAGGTTCAGGTCGGTCATGCTGTTATCCTCGCTAATCGCGTTTGGCCTTATATGGACGTGCGGGGACGCGATTCAAAGGTCAAAACTGGCAAAAACCGGCGCGTGGTCGCTGGGTTTCTCCCAACCGCGCGCATCGCGGACGATATGGCTGGAGTGCCCGGCCTGCGCGATATCCGATGTGGCCCAGATATGATCGAGTCTGCGACCCTTATCGGCGGCATCCCAATCGGCAGCGCGGTAGGACCACCAGCTATAGAGGTTGCCAGCCGGCACATCCTGCCGGGTGATGTCGACCCAATTGCCCGCATCTTGCACCGCGCCAAGCGCTTCGACCTCGACAGGCGTGTGGCTGACGATCTTCAACAGCTTTTTGTGGTCCCAGACATCATCCTCACGCGGGGCGATGTTCAGGTCGCCCACAAGGATCGACTTCTCGGGTTTGTCGCTATGAAACCAGTCGCGCATTTCCGAGAGGTAATCGAGTTTCTGGCCAAACTTCTCATTGATCTCGCGGTTGGGTTTGTCGCCGCCTGCGGGGACGTAGAAATTGTGGATCGTGGTGCCGTTTTCCAGCTTGGCCGCCACATGGCGGGCGTGGCCCAACATGGCGAAATCCTGATCGCCCGCATCCACCAAGGGCAGCTTTGACAGGATCGCCACACCGTTGTAGCCCTTCTGCCCACGCGCAACCATATGCGTGTATCCCGCCGCCTTGAACGCCTCGACCGGGATCTTGTCGACCGGGCTTTTGCATTCTTGAAGGCAGAGCACATCCGGCCCGTGTTCGGCCAGCAGCTTCAACACCAAAGGCTCGCGCAGACGGACAGAGTTGATGTTCCAAGTGGCGAGAGAAAAGGACATGGGGGCAGGCTCCGGTCTGGGGGTAGGTCGGCACAATAACGCGGGTGGCGCGGCGGTGCCATGCGGAAATGGGGTTCCTTGCGGTAAGGGCCATCGCCTGCCCGCGAGTCGGCGACCCAAGGCCGCTTGTTGCCACTTTATGGTGCGGCCTTGATGTGTGTTCTGAAGGTCGCGCCCAGCCTCTCTAAATCGCCTATCCGGTCGCACCGGAGGTGCGCTGAGAATGATACGGCACGCCTTTGGCGTGACGGGCGGGCAGGCGATGGCCCGGCGCCTGCGGCGTGGCTCCGGGCAGGAGTGACGATCTCAACCCCGCCCCGGACAAAAAAAGGCCGGGCACTATGGCCCGGCCAGTCCAACAGGGAGGTATGTACCTTTACCCGGGTACAAAAGTCGGGCTTCAAACCGAGTGGCGGGTCATGAAAACCCCGCCTCTCAGGGTTTCCAACCAAACGAGGTTGGAAATGGTTCCCGGTTTTTATGCCATCAGGCGATAACCACCGGATTCAGTCACCAGCAAGCGGGCATTCGAAGGGTCAGGCTCGATCTTCTGCCGCAGGCGGTAAATATGGGTTTCAAGCGTGTGGGTCGTGACGCCCGCATTGTAGCCCCAGACCTCATGCAGCAACACATCGCGCGGCACCACACCATCGTTGGAGCGGTAGAGGAACTTGAGGATATTAGTCTCTTTCTCGGTCAGACGCACCTTGCGGTCGTCCTCCGTGGTCAGAACCTTCATCGCGGGTTTGAACGTATAGGGTCCAAGCTGGAACACCGCATCTTCGGATTGCTCGTGCTGGCGGAGTTGCGCACGGATACGGGCCAGAAGGACGGGGAATTTGAACGGTTTGGTGACATAGTCATTCGCCCCCGCATCAAGGCCGAGGATGGTATCGGCATCGGTGTCATGACCGGTCAGCATCAGGATCGGGCTTTTCACCCCCTGTTTGCGCATCAGACGGCAAAGCTCACGGCCATCGGTATCGGGCAGGCCGACGTCGAGGATGATGAGATCATAGAGCGCCTCTTTCGCCTTGGTCATCGCCTCGGTGCCGTTGGCGGCCTCGAACACATCGAAATCCTCGGTCATGATAAGCTGTTCGCTCAGCGCTTCGCGCAGGTCATCGTCATCGTCAACGAGCAGGATTTTCTTAAGCTGGGCCATCTATCTCTCCGTCTGTTGCCTTATACATGCGCTTCGGCACGGGCTCCGACAAGGTATGTGACCTCTGTCTCACAGCCTCGTGTCAACAAAGCGTGAAATGTTTCAATTCCTTGGGAAATAACTTAGATAAACGCTGAAGCCTTTGCGGAGTTGCAACAAACCATGAGTTTCGCCCCGGACATCACCGAACAACTGGCGCGTGCGCGGGCCGATTTACGCATGGGCGTGCCCGTGGTTTTGGCGGATGGGGCGCAGGCCGCTCTCGTGCTGGCGGCGGAGACGCTGACCGCGCAGCGCCTTGCGGATGTGCTGGCCTTGGGCGGTGCGCCGGTGTTGGCGATCACGGCGCGGCGGGCGGAAACGCTTAAGGCGCGCGCCTATGATGGCAATCTCGCCCGCGTGCTGCTGCCCCCCGGCGCGACACCCGCTTGGGTGCAAAGCATCGCCGATCCGGCGGATGACCTGCGCGCGCCGATGAAAGGCCCGCTCAAAACCGCGCGGGGCGGGGATACAGCCGCCCATAGCGCCGCACTTGATCTGGTAAAAGCCGCGCGGATGCTGCCCGCGGCGCTTGTGCTGGACCTGCCGCAGGGCGCTGACTTCGCGCGACTGCATGGGTTGACCCTGATCGATCTCACCGCCGCCGCCCCCATCCTCGCCCGTCGCAGCGCCCTGCACCCGGTGGTCAACGCCCGCCTGCCGATGGAGGTGTCAGAGGCCGGTCGCCTGCATATTTTCCGACCCGAAGACGGCGGCGAAGAGCATTACGCCATCGAGATTGGCCGCCCTGCCCGCAACACGCCCGTCCTCTGCCGGCTGCATTCGGCCTGTTTTACCGGCGATCTGATGGGCAGCCTAAAATGCGACTGCGGCCCGCAGCTTCGGGCTGCATTGGCGCAGATGGGCGGTGAGGGCAATGGCGTGCTGCTTTACCTCAACCAAGAGGGGCGCGGCATCGGCCTTGCCAATAAGATGCGCGCCTATTCCTTGCAGGATCAGGGTTTCGACACGGTTGAGGCCAATCACCGGCTGGGGTTTGAGGATGATGAGCGCGACTTCCGCCTCGGGGCCGACATCCTGCGCTCGATGGGGTTCTCCGCCGTTCGTCTGCTGACCAACAACCCCCGCAAGGTCGGCATGATGGAGCAAAGCGGCATTGCGGTGACCGAGCGCGTCCCGCTGGCCGTGGGCGAGAACCGCCATAACAGCGCCTATCTGGCCACCAAAGCCGCGAAGTCTGGGCATCTGCTGTGACCCCGAACGATATGGTTTTGACCCCGACGGGGCTGCGGTTTCAGGGGCGGCGCTATGCCTGCAGCATCGGCAAGGGCGGTCTGACCCGTGACAAGCGCGAAGGCGATGGTGCCACGCCGCGCGGGGTCCATCGCTTGGTCGGCATGCTCTACCGGCCTGACCGCATCCCGGCCCCAAGCGCTTGGGCGCAGCCGATCGGGACCGGTGATCTGTGGTCGGACGCCAGCGGCCAGCCTGACTACAACCACCGCGTCCATGCCCCCTACCCCCATAGCCACGAGGCGCTGCGCCGCGCCGATCCGCTCTATGACTTGGTGATCCTGACCGATTGGAACTGGCCAGAGGCCGAGGCCGGGCGCGGCTCCGCGATCTTTATTCACCAGTGGCGGCGGCCCGGCTACCCGACCGAGGGCTGCATCGCCTTTGCGCGGGACGATCTTCATGAGATCGCGGCCCGTATCGGCCAGGCGACGCGGCTGATTATTCGCTAACCCGTTCGCCAAAGATGGCAGAGCCGACACGCACATGGGTCGCACCAAGAGCGATGGCCTGCTCGAAGTCACCACTCATGCCCATCGAAAGGCCACTCAGATCATTGCGTGCGGCGATCTTGGCCAGCAGTGCGAAGTGCAGCGATGGCGCCTCATCCACTGGGGGAATGCACATCAAGCCCTTGATCGGCAGATCCAGCGCGCGGCATTCAGCGATGAAGCCATCCGCCTCATGGGGCATCACGCCGGCCTTCTGATCTTCCTCGCCGGTGTTTACCTGAATGAACAAATCGGGACAGCGGCCAATCTCCTGTGCCAGACGGGCGATGGTCTTGGCCAGTTTCGGACGGTCCACCGTGTGGATCGCTTCGGCCAGTTCCATCGCTTGCCGCACCTTGTTGCTTTGCAATGGGCCGATGATGTGCAGGTCAATGCCGTCAAAATCCTCACGAAAACCGGGCCATTTGCCCGCCGCCTCTTGCACGCGGTTCTCTCCGAAAGAGCGGTGCCCCTCTTCCAAGACCGCACGCACACGCGCGTCGGGCTGAACCTTACTGACGGCAATCAGCTTGACCGACCCCGGCGCGCGGCCTGCATCGGCTTCGGCTTTCGAGATGCGGTTTTGGATGTCGCTCAGACTCATTTTCGGCCCTCCTTGTCAGGCGCGCAGAAAACAACAGCAGTGGGCAAAAGAAAAGGGGCAGACCGAAAGGCCTGCCCCAATATTCACAGTCTGTCGTTCAACTTAGAAGTTGAAGCGAACACCCATGTCGGCAACGGTGTGACCCTGGAAGAGTTTTGCAACGCCACCACGGAGGGACGTGCCGCCACCCAAGTCATGGTTAAAGTCAACACCATAAGAGTTGTTGCTCGTGGGGTTACCGAAGTAGGTTTCCGCATCGGAGACATAGAACTCGATATTAGTCGCGTCGCTGACGTCGTAACGACCGGCGAGCGTCCACTGGTCGCCGTTCGCACCATTATCGGCATAGGCTAGGCTCACATCAACTGCGCCAAGAGAACCACCGGCCGACGCTAGCCACTCGGTGTCCGTTGCTGAGTTGGAGTCCTGGCCACCCAGCGCGAATGTCCAGCCGCTCCAGGTATAGGCGACATGTGCCGCCACGCGGTCGCGAGCACCCTCCGACGCCGAAACATGCACCGACAAGTCGCCGAAGGAATACATAACTTCAACAGCGTTCTGGAACGGCGCACCAGTACCGGCGCTGCCAGCCGATGCACCTGCGCCATCGGAATCGTAGAAGTCGGCACCGTACTGAAAGGGCGAGTATTGGTACTCAAGACCGGTCAGGCCGAGGTCGATGGGATACATGCCGGGCATAGCTTCGATCGCGCCGTAAATGTTTCCAACGCCGACTTCTAAACCACCGGAGCGGGCGAAAAAGCGCGGTGCGTTGATACCGGTCCCGGAATTTGCCGCGTCGCCGACTTCATCGTTTTCCTGTTCGATACGAACACGCGCACCGAAAACCACACCGGCATCAGACTCTGCGGTTGCATCCAATTGGAGACGGAAACGGTACGTCAGGTCGGTGGAGCTATCTCCGGTCCCATCATCACCGAATGTTTGCGCAAGACCATCCGGGCCTGCCGCGCTCGAATACAAGACACCAAAGCGGCCGTAGCCGCCGAATGTTACGTCTGCTGCTGCTACACCGGCGGTCGCAACCAGGGCTGTTGTAGCGAAGAGAACTTTTTTCATGAGTTTTCCCTCGGTTTGAATTCATATGCCCAGACCGGGGAATCCGGTAAGGGTATGAAGGGTGTTTGCCCCCAATGCCCCGCACTTGGCAAGGTTCACGCGCCCCCCGCCCTCAATGTCGCTGACGCTGGTGCAGCTATGCCACAGTTTCGCCGCCCGGGCCTGCCCCGCCTGCCCGTTACTGCCTTTGGCGCAGGGGCAGAGCGCCCGAACAGGCACCTATGACATAGACCTTGCCGACATGGGCCTGCTTGGATAGACCGGAGCGCAAACAGGCAAAGGAAAGCTGCAATGGCCCTTCGTACCGCTTGCAAGATGGCGATCTCCGTTCTGGCGCTCAGCGCGCTTGCCGCCTGTGGTGGGGGCTTTGGCAGCCCAGCCACGGAACGGCCGGATCAATACACCAACCCGAACAATCCCAATAACATTGAGACCAATCCAGACAATACGATCTGGTCGATCTTCAACCGCAAGAACACGGTTTCCAGCGTTTCAGTGAACAAGTACCTCTGGTCGGCCTCGCTGGAAGTGTTGAACTTCCTGCCGGTGCAATCGGTCGATCCTTTCACCGGGGTGATCGTCACCGGCTACGGCACCCCGCCGGGCGGTGGCCGCGCCTATCGCGCGACCGTGCTGATCGATGATCCGGCGCTTGATGCCCGCTCGCTCAACGTGGCGCTGCAATCCTCGGGCGGCCAGCCGGTGGCACGGGCGACAACCCGCGCGGTAGAGGATGCGATCCTCAGCCGGGCGCGGGAGATGCGCGTGTCCGACAGCAAATTCTGAGCCCGCTTAACTCAACACGTTTCCAACGCCGGGCCTTGTGAAAGCAGCAGCCCGGCGTTTTTCATGTCACGAAGGTCCCCTCATGCCCCGCTATACCCCCGCCGAGATCGAAGCCCGCTGGCAGCAAGCCTGGGAAAAGGATGGCGTCTTTCAGGCCACCCGCAACGCTGACAAGCCGAAATACTATGTGCTTGAGATGTTCCCCTATCCGTCGGGCCGGATCCATATGGGCCATGTGCGCAACTACACGATGGGCGACGTAATCGCGCGCTACAAGATCGCAACGGGGCATAACGTGCTGCACCCGATGGGCTGGGATGCCTTTGGTATGCCCGCCGAAAACGCAGCGATGGCCATCGGTGGCCACCCGGCGGATTGGACCTATGCCAATATCGCCGAGATGAAAAAACAGATGAAGCCGCTCGGCCTCTCGATCGACTGGTCGCGCGAGATCGCCACCTGCCACCCCGGCTACTACGGCCAGCAGCAGGCGCTGTTTTTGGACTTCCTCAAAGAGGGGCTGGTCTACCGCAAAAACGCTGTGGTGAACTGGGACCCGGTCGATATGACCGTGCTGGCAAACGAGCAGGTCGAAAACGGCTGCGGCTGGCGCTCTGGCGCACCGGTCGAGCGGCGCGAGTTGACGCAGTGGTTCTTCAAGATTTCGGACCACTCCGAAGAGTTGCTCTCGGCGCTCGACAGCCTCGACAACTGGCCCGCGAAGGTAAAGCTGATGCAGGCGAACTGGATCGGCAAATCGCGCGGGCTGCAGTTTGCCTTCTCGACCATCGAAGCACCCGAGGGCTTCGACCGCATCGAAGTCTATACCACCCGCCCCGATACGCTGCTGGGCGCGTCTTTTGTCGGCATTTCGCCCGACCACCCGCTGGCCAAAACGCTGGAGCGGGACGATGAAGCCGTCGCCGCCTTCTGCGCCGAATGCCGCAAGGGCGGCACCACCGAAGAGGCGATCGAGACCGCCGAGAAGCTGGGCTATGACACCGGCATCCGCGTGCGCCATCCCTTTGACACGGCGCATGAATTGCCGGTCTATATCGCGAACTTCATCTTGATGGACTACGGCACCGGCGCGATCTTTGGCTGCCCCGGCCACGACCAGCGCGATTTCGATTTCGCCAGCAAATACGACCTGCCGATCATCTCGACCTTCCTGCCTTCGGAAGACGCCTCGCCCAAACTGACCGAGGCCTTCGTGCCGCAGAAGTCGGAAAAGGTCTTCTACAACCGTGGCTTCGCGGGCGACCAGTGGCAAACCGGCGAAGAAGCCGTCGATGCCGCCATCGCCTTTTGCGAGGAAAACGGCATTGGCCAAGGCGTCACCAAATACCGCCTGCGGGACTGGGGCCTCTCGCGCCAGCGCTACTGGGGCTGCCCGATCCCGGTTGTCCATTGTGGCGACTGCGGCGTGGTGCCCGAAAAGAAAGAGAACCTGCCGATCGAGCTGCCCTACGACGTCAGCTTTGACACCCCCGGCAACCCGCTTGACCGCCACCCGACATGGCGCAACTGCGCCTGTCCCACCTGCGGCAAGGACGCGCTGCGCGAGACCGACACGATGGACACCTTCGTCGACAGTTCGTGGTATTTCGCCCGTTTCACCGCACCGCGCGCGGAGACGCCGACCGTCATGGAAGACGCGCAATATTGGATGAACGTCGATCAATATATCGGCGGCATCGAACACGCGATCCTGCACCTGCTCTACTCGCGCTTCTTTGCCCGTGCGATGCAAATCACCGGCCACCTGCCCGAAAGCGCGGTGGAGCCCTTCGACGCGCTCTTTACCCAAGGCATGGTAACCCATGAGATCTACCAGACCCGCGACGATAATGGCCGCCCGGTCTATCACCTCCCCGAAGAGGTGACCGACGGCAAACTCACCGACGGCACCGAGGTTGAGATCATCCCCTCCGCCAAAATGTCGAAGTCCAAGAAGAACGTCGTCGACCCGCTGCACATCATCTCGAACTACGGCGCCGACACCGCGCGTTGGTTCGTGCTCAGCGATTCGCCCCCAGAGCGCGATGTGGAATGGACCGCCAGCGGGGCCGAGGCGTCTTACAAGCACCTGTCGCGCGTGTGGAACATCTGCGACCGCGTGAGCGAAATGGACCGCGATGCAACCGGCACCGGTGATGATGACCTGCTGCGCGCCCTGCACAAGACGATCCATGACGTGACCATGGGCGTGGAATCCTTCGGCTTCAACGCGGCGATTGCCAAGCTCTATGCCTTCACCGCCACCTTGCAAAAATCCAAAGCAGGCTATGCCGCGCAGCGCGAAGCGATCATGACGCTGGCGCAGCTCATGTCCCCGATGACCCCGCACCTGGCCGAAGACATCTGGGCACATCAAGGCGGCGAAGGGTTGATCACCAAGGCCCCATGGCCCAAGGCCGATGAGAAGATGCTGGTCGATGACACCGTGACCCTGCCGATCCAGATCAACGGCAAACGCCGGGCAGAAATTCAGGTTCCCGCCGACATGCCGAAGGAAGAGGTTGAAAAAATCGCGCTGGCGCATGAAGCTGTCATTCGAACGCTGGACGGGGCCACACCGAAAAAGGTCATCGTCGTGCCCGGACGGATTGTGAATGTCGTTGCCTAAGCCCACCCATATGCGCCGCCGCTTCCTGTTGGCTCTGCCCCTGCTGGCGCTCGCCGCCTGCGGGTTCGAGCCGGTCTATGGCCCCGGCGGCGCGGGCACGGCCCTGCAAAACCGCGTGCTGGTCGATGCGCCCGAAGACCGCTTTGGCTATTTCCTAGTGCGCGAGGTGGAAAGCCGCTTGGGCCGCGCGGCCACGCCCCGCTGGGGGCTGGCGCTGACCACCACCACAACCGAAGACGGGCTGGCCATCGACAGCGAAGGCAACACCCGGCGCTATAACCTGCTTGGCACCACCTCTTACGCCCTGCGCGACCTCGACAGCGGGCAGATCGTGACCTCGGGCAAGGTCGAAAGCTTCACCGGCTATTCCGCCACCGGCACCACCGTCGCCACCCGTGCCGCCGAGTTGGACGCGCAAGAGCGCCTAATGGTGATTCTGGCTGACCTCGTCGTGAGCCGTCTTTACGCAGCTGACTTGCCGCAATGAAGCTCACCCCCCGCGACGCAAAGCCCTATTTCGCGCGGCCTGATCCCGCGCGGACGGGGCTTTTGATCTACGGCAGCGATGCCATGCGCGTGGCATTGAAACGGCAGGAATTCCTGAAAAACCTGCTCGGCGCCAATGCCGAAGAGGAAATGCGCCTCAGCCGGATGCCCGCAGGTGAATTGCGCCGCGATCCGGCGATGCTGTTGGACGCGATCAAGGCCGTCGGGTTCTTCCCCGGCCCGCGAGCGGCGCTGGTGGAAGAGGCGAATGACAATATCGCGAAAATCCTGCTCGACGCGCTCAAAGACTGGCAGCCGGGCGATGCGCAGATCATCGTCACGGCGGGCGGTCTAAAGAAAACCTCCAAGGTGCTTAAAGCCTTTGAGAGCCACCCCAACGCCTATGCCACCGCGATCTATGACAATCCGCCCGATCGGGCCGAGATCGAACAGATGCTAAAGGATGCGGGCCTCACCCCCGAGGCCGACGCCATGGCCGCGCTCAGCGATCTGGCCCGCACCCTTGATCCGGGTGATTTCCGCCAAACGCTAGAGAAGATCACGCTCTACAAACTGGGTGACAGCAGCCACATCGGGCTGGAAGACATCGCCGCCTGCGCCCCCACCTCGACCGAGGCCGAGGTCGACGACATCCTGCATGTGGTCGCCGAGACCCGCGCCGCCGAAATCGGCCCCGTGATGAGCAAGCTGCAAGGCCAAGGCGTGAACCCGGTAACGCTGACGATCATGGCCACCCGGCATTTCCGCACCCTCTACCGCATCGCCGCCAACCCCGGCGCGCCGATCTATGGCGTGCGTGATCGCGACCGCGCGATGCGGCAGGCGCGCAACTGGGGCGCGGTGAAGCTGGAAACCGCGCTTGCGGTGCTGACCGAGACCGACCTCAAGCTGCGCTCTGCCGGGCAGCACGCCCCGGCGCTGGCTTTGGTCGAGCGGGCCTTTATCCGTCTGGCGATGCTGGGCGCACAACGTTGATTTTGGGAGAGGAAATTCAATGTATACTGTCATCGGCGGCACCAAATCCCGCGCTTTTCGCGTCATGTGGATGCTCGAAGAATTGGGCCAACCCTACGCGCTGAACCCCGCCGCGCCGCGCTCGGAAGAGGCGCGCAAATATAACCCTTCGGGCAAGATCCCCGCGCTTGTGGACGGCGATGAGGTACTGACCGATTCCCTCGCGATCATGACCTATCTGGCCGACAAACACGGGGCGCTCACCGCCCCCGCCGGAACGCCCGAACGCGCGCGGCAGGACGCATTGACCTTTTGGCTGATCGACGAGTTCGACGCGATCCTCTGGGCAGCGGCGAAACACAGTTTCATCTTCCCCGAGGAAGCGCGCGTGCCCGCGATCAAAGACAGCCTCAAGGCCGAGTTTGAACGTGCGGCCAAATACCTGTCCGACCGCCTAGAGGGACCGTTTCTGATGGGCGATCAGATCACCGTCCCCGACCTGCTGGCGGTGCATTGCATCAACTGGTCGATCGGCGCGAAATTCCCGCGCGTGGATGATAAACTGAACCTCTGGGCCAAATCCCTGCGCGAACGCCCTGCTTTCGTCGCCGCGATGGCCAAGGAAAATGGTTAACGCCGCGCCCATTCCACAGCATGGCGGCCCGCCCAATGGCCGGTCGCCAGACAGCCATTGATCAGATAGCCGCCCGTGGGCGCTTCCCAATCCAGCATTTCCCCGGCGGCAAAGACGCCCGGCACCTCGCGCAGCATCAGCCCCGCATCCAGCGCGTCGAGCGCTATCCCCCCCGCCGTCGAAATCGCCTCATCCATCGGGCGCAGCCCGGCGTGGGCGATGGGCAGGTCTTTCAGCAAGACGGCCAGCGCCTCGGCCTCCTGCGGCAGCGGGCGCGCCATCTCTTGCAGCAGCGCGATCTGGGCGGGGGTCAGTTTCAGCCGCTTGCGCAGATGGTTGGCCTGACTGTCCTTACCGCGCGGCTTCGCCAAACGTGCCGCGACATCGCGGACCTGCAAGTCCGGCAGCAGATCAAGCGACAGCCCCTGCCCTTCGCGCAGCCCGCGCGAGACGCTGTAAATGCCCCCGCCCTCCAGCCCACGGGCCGAGATCACCGCCTCCCCACGTGAGGTGTAGGGGCCAGCGCGCCATGCCACACCCTTGAGCGCCGCGCCGAAATGTCGGGTCATATGCGGCGACCAATCGACCAGCAACCCGACGTTGGCCGGGGCGAAATCGCGCAGGGTCACGCCGCGCGTCGCCAGCAGGGGCGCCCATGCCCCCGTCGCGCCAAGCCGCCGCCAACTTGCACCGCCAAGGGCCAGTACCGTCACATCGGCCTCGACCACTTCCCGCCCGCCGGGCGTATCGAAAACAAAGGCATCCCCGTCCCAGCCCTGCCACTGCCAGCGGGTGTTGAGCGTCACCCCGCATTCCGCCAGCCGCGCAAGCCAAGCCCGCAGCAACGGAGAGGCTTTCATCGCACGGGGGAAAACCCGCCCCGTCGAGCCGGTAAAGACCTCTTGCCCCAGCCCTTCGGCCCAGTCCTGCACCGCTTGGGCATCGAAGGCTTCCAGCATCGGGCGCAAGGCGGTCTGCGCCTCTTCATAGGCGGCGAGAAAGGGCGCGAAAGGTTCGGACTTGGTCAGGTTCAACCCGGATTTGCCCGCCATCAAGAACTTGCGCCCGACCGAGGGCTTCGCCTCGCAAAGCGTGACCGACAGCCCCGCCTGCGCCATGACTTCGGCCGCCATCAGCCCTGTGGGGCCGCCCCCGATGACCAAGGCGCGGGTCACGCGGCGCGCCCTTCGGTCTGATTTTCTGACGGGGAAGCCATCGGCCTGTCCTTGCCTTGGGGAGGATTTGACACATCCTCTTGCCTGCCGTGGCCCTGCAATGCAAGCGAAAGGGAGGACCGTGACCGAAGGCGAGACTTTGCCAGATTGCCCGCTCTGCCTTCGGCCCATTCCTCGGGACGTGCCGCAGAGCCTGCATCACCTCATCCCCAAGCTGCGCGGCGGCAAGGGGGGCCCGACGGTGCTAATGCATCACATCTGCCACCGCGAGGTACACGCCGCCCTGACCGAGACCGAACTGGCGCGGCACTACAACACACCCGAAGCGCTGCGCAGCCATCCGAGGCTGGCCAGATTCGCCGCATGGGTGGCGAAACGCCCGCCCGGATTTCGCTCCAAAGTGCCGGGCGGTACGCGCAAGCGTTAGGCGGGGCTGCACATCCGTTTGATTTTCTGCGCGATTTCGGGCCGCGCGGCCAGCGTATCGGCGGCCAGCGCCAGCGCGTGATCCTGCAGTTCTTCCGCCTCGACAAGGCGGTCGATCAGGCCAAAGGTCAGCGCCTCCTCTGCCGTGATCTTCTGCCCGCCCATCAGCAAAAGCTTGGTCCGCGCAGGGCCGATCAGCGCCGCCATCCGCGCCGGGTCCGAGGGCTGCGGCAGAAACCCGAGCTTCATCACCGGATAGAAGAATTTCGCCCCCGGCACCGCGATGCGCAGATCGCAGGCCAGCGCCATGCCCATCGCACCGCCCGCCAGCGTGCCATTGAGCGCGGCAATGCTCAGCCCCGGCAGGGCCGCCACCGCGCCTGAAAGACGCTCCCAAACATCCGATTTCGCCAGTCCCGCGCGGGCTTCGTCAAGATCGGCCCCCGCGCTGAACACCTTGCCGTGCCCGGTCAGGATCACCGCGCGGGCGGCCTGTGCCTCCTCAATGATATCGGCCAGTTCGACCAGCATGGCATGGGTCAGGGAATTGGCCTTGTCGGGGCGGTTGATCGTGACGGTCCAGATGTCGCCCGCGCGGTCAAGCTCGATCATATGAGGCCCACCGCCTTGCGGATGCCCTCATCCCGCAGGGAAATCTCATCGCCGAGGAAACGATCCGCCTCGGGGCCGCACATCCACAGCAGCGTGCGCGCGGGCCAATCGGCGGGGATATGCACGTCCCAGTCAAGCTGGCTGACCGGGTTCACGCCGCTGTCTTTGATGTCGCGCTGCATGTCGGTGGCCACGGTGCCCGGCGACAGACCGATGGCGCGGATGCCGTTGCCGCCCTCCTCGTGGTGCAAACACTGGGTCAGCATATTCGCCGCCGCCTTGGAGGCGCAGTAGTGGCTCCATGCCTCCACCGGGTTGTGCGCGGCCCCCGAAGAGATCGTCAGCACCGTGCCGCCGCCGTTTTCCTTCATCAGTGGCAGAGCCGCGCGCATGCCGTGAAAGACGCCAGTCACGTTGATGTTGATCGCCTTGGCCCAATCCGACGGATCGGCCTCTCCCATGAGCGAGATCGGATCGATCACGCCTGCATTGTTGATCAGCACATCCAGCCCGCCAAACGCCCGGCGCGTGGTCTCAACCGCCGAGGTCATCTCGTTATAGCGGGTCACATCGCAGGGGATGGCGATGGCGCGTTTGCCCAACTCTCCGGCCAATTCGGCGATGGCATCCTGACTGCGCGCCAACAGGGCGACATTGGCGCCTGCCTCGGCGAAAACCCGCGCGGCGGCGGCGCCGATGCCCCGGCTGGCACCGGTAATCATGATCGTCTTGCCTGTCATGTCCATGGGGTGATCCTTCCGCTAATTTTGTACATTACTTGGAGGCTGTGGTAATCTGCCGATCAACCCGGGTCCAGCCTCGCGTCGCTTGACCCTGCGCGGGGATTGGCAGACCCTATGCACAACTCATTGCCGAAAAGGATTTTCCGATGTCTCGCATCCCTACAGCGTCACTGCTTCTCGCCCTGCCGGTCACGCTGGCCTCGACGCCCCTCTGGGCCGACCTGACCCCTGCCGAAGTCTGGGGCGATTGGCGCCAGTATATGCAGAGCATGGGCTATCAGGTTGAGGCGAGCGAAGCCTTTGACGGCGCGGACCTAACCGTCAGCGATGTGACCCTGAAGATGGATATGGCCGAAGAGGGTGGCGATTTTTCCTTGTCGCTCGGCACGCTGCGTTTCGAGCCGGAAGGTGACGGCGCGGTCAATATCCGCATGCCCAATGTCATGCCGATGACGATCAACGTCGCGCCCGAAACGCCCGAGGATGAACCGGTGTCGATGGTATTGAACTATGCCCAGACCGCCCCGGTGATGCGCGCCAGCGGCAGCGCTGAGGCCCTGCAGTATGACTATGCGGCCGACAGCATCTCTCTTACGCTTGCGGGGCTCAAGGTTGGCGAAGAAAGCTATACCGAAGAAGAAGCCAAGTTCACCCTGACCGGCAGCGGCGTCAGCAGCCGGACCGAAATGACCGGGACCGATACGCGCCGCTACGACCAGTCGGGCCGCATCGACAGCCTGCAATATGACGTGGTGATGAAAACCCCCGAGGACCCTGCCCGTGTCGCCGTGAAGGGCGGCGTGGATCAGGTGGTCTTTGACGGCAGCGGCACGCTGCCGATGATTGACGCAGGCGCGGACGTGGCCGCGATGATGCGCAAAGGTCTGACCTTTGACGGCAGCTTTACCGCTGGCGCAGGCCGCACCGACATGCAAGTCTCTGACCCCGAAAATGGAGAGTTTCAGCTGGCCTCAAGCTCAACCGGGGCGAAGCTGGGCGTGGCGATGGGGCCCGAAGGGCTCTCCTATGACGGTGGCCAGCAGAACATCGAAGTCAGCGTCACCGCCGCCGACATGCCCTTCCCGATCCAGTTCAGCATGGCGGAAAGTGCGTTTAATCTGAAAATGCCGGTGATGAAGTCCGAAGAGCCGCAGGACTTTGCCTTTGGCGTCAAGCTTGACAGCTTCAAGATGTCGGACATGATCTGGGGCATCTTTGACCCCACCGGCCAATTGCCTCGCGACCCGGCAACTTTGGTCGTGGACCTGTCGGGCAAGGCCAAGCTGCTGTTTGAACTGATGGACCCCGAAGTTACCGCCACGATGGGCGATAAGGCACCGGGCGAAATTCACGCGCTGAACGTAAACGAAGTCACGCTTGACGTAGCAGGGGCCGAGTTCGATGCCACGGGGGCGATCACTTTTGACAACGACGACATGCAAACCGTGCCCGGCACGCCAAAGCCCGTCGGCGCGCTGGACCTGTCGTTGATCGGCGGCGTGGCCTTGCTCGACAAATTGGTAACCATGGGGCTGATCCCACAGGAGCAGGCCCTGGGCGCGCGGATGATGATGGGGCTCTTTACCGTCCCGGGCGAGGGCGAAGACTCCCTGACCTCCAGAATCGAGTTCACCGAAGAGGGCGGCATCCTCGCCAACGGTCAGCAGATCAAATAACAACCGGCGCGGCCTTGGTCCGCGCCCTTTCCGCAAGGGAAAATACAGCGCGGCCCTTGCCCCTCTCGGGGCGGGGGATTACCCCTTTTCCAACCCCAAAAGGAGCCAGACCATGCCAGACGCCCTTGATGCATTGACCAAGTCCCTCCTTCAGGCGGCCACCAAGGCCGGTGCGGATGCGGCCGATGCCATGGCGATCACGGCAAGCTCCGTCTCAATCGAAGTGCGCGGCGGGGCGCTGGAACAGGCCGAACGCTCCGAAGGGACGGACATCGGCCTGCGGGTTTTTGTCGGGCATCGTACGGCCAATGTCTCGGCCTCCGACACGTCATCGCGCACGATCGAAGAAATGGCCGAACGCGCCGTCGCCATGGCCCGCGAAGCGCCCGAAGACCCCTATGCGGGGTTGGCCGATCCCGATCAACTCTCTGCCCGCCGCGATGCGGAAGGGCTAGAACTTTGCGACCCCGCGCCAGAGCCTTCCCCCGAAGCCCTGCAAGATGACGCTGCCCGCGCCGAAGCCGCCGCGCTGGCCGTCAAAGGGGTGAGCCAAGTGCAATCCGCAGGCGCTGGCTATGGCGCACAGAAAATCCATCTCGCGGCGACCAACGGGTTTGAGGGCGGCTATGCCCGCAGTGAACGCGGGCTGTCCTGCGTCGCCATTGCAGGCAGCGGCACGGGGATGGAGCGGGACTACGACGGCGACAGCCGCATCTTTCAGGCCGACCTGCGCGACGCGCAAGAGATCGGCACCCGCGCGGGCGAACGCGCGCTGGCGCGGCTCGATGCCCGCAAGCCCCCCACCGGCAGCTATCCGGTGCTGTTTGACGAACGCATTGCCGCGTCGCTGATCGGGCATCTGCTGGGCGCGATCAACGGTCAGGCGATTTCGCGCGGGGCGTCTTTCTTGCGCGATGCGATGGGTGAACAGGTGCTGCCCGAAGGTCTGTCCCTGATCGAAGACCCGTCCCGCATCCGTGCCACCGGCTCACGTCCTTTCGATGCCGAAGGGTTGCCGACCCAGCAACGCGCCATCGTTGAAAAAGGCATCCTGCAAGGCTGGACGCTCGACCTTGCCACGGCCCGCAAGCTGGAGCTTACCCCCACCGGCAACGCCGCGCGGGGCCCCGGCTCTGGCCCTCAACCCTCGAACTGGAACATCGCGCTGACCCAAGGGCAGGCCAGCCGCGACGATCTGATCGCTGAGATGGGCACCGGGCTTTTGGTGACTTCGATGATCGGCAGCACGATCAACCCCAATACGGGCGACTATTCGCGCGGGGCCTCGGGCCTTTGGGTCGAGAATGGCGAGATCACCCATGCAATCAACGAATGCACCATCGCGGGCAATCTGCGCGACATGCTGCGGTCGATGATCCCCGCCAATGATGCCCGCAGACATCTCAGCCGTGTTGTGCCCTCGCTGCTGGTACCGGGAATGACCCTTGCCGGTGCCTGAGGACGACCTCTCCCTTTTGATCGACGCCGCCCTTAAGGCAGGTGCGGTTGCGCGCGGCTTTGTCGGGGCCACGGCCAAACGCTGGGACAAGCCCGACAACGCAGGCCCGGTGACCGAGGCCGATCTGGCAGTGAACGATCTGTTGCTCGCGGAACTGCGCGGCGCACGGCCCGGCTATGGCTGGCTCTCTGAGGAGACTGAGGACAATACCGACCGACTGGGGCATGAACGGGTCTTCATCATCGATCCGATCGACGGCACCCGCAGCTTTGTCGAAGGTTCCGACACATGGGCGCATTCACTGGCGGTGGCCGAGGCGGGCGAGGTTACGGCGGCGGTGGTCTACTTGCCGATGCGCGACATGCTCTACGCTGCCAGCCGGGGCGGTGGGGCGACGCTGAACGGCACGCCGATCCGCACCTCCGAGGTGAGCGATCTGGCCGAGGCGACAGTCCTCGCCGCGCGGCCCGCGCTGGTGGCAGAACGCTGGCACGGCGGCGCACCGCCTGTGTTCAAACGCAGCTACCGTCCCTCGCTCGCATACCGCATGGCACTGGTGGCGGATGCATCGTTTGACGCGATGATCACCCTGCGCCGCACGTGGGAATGGGACATCGCCGCTGGCACCTTGATCGTGGCCGAGGCGGGCGGTACTTGTACAACCGCCACCGGCGCGCCGCTCAGGTTCAACAACCCCGACCCGCGCGTGGATGGCATCGTCGCGGGCGGCCCAATGGTGCAGCGCGCGCTGATCGACGCCCTTGCGTGACCGGCCCCATCTGCTAGGCACTATGCGCAGCACCGCAGCTTTGACAGATCAAAGGACAGCTCCATGACCCAACGCCTGCACCTTGTTTTCGGTGGCGAACTTGTCGACCCGACCAAGAACGCTTTCAAGAACGTCGACGACATCCATATCGTCGGGATCTTCCCCAACTACGCCAGCGCCTATGACGCATGGAAATCCGAAGCGCACCGAACCGTGGATAACGCCCATATGCGCTATTTCATCGCGCATCTGCACCGCCTGCGCGACGAAGAGACCTCGGCCTCGCCCACCGAAGAGCTGGAATAAACCACCATGGCGGCGCGGTCGCTGGGGCTTGCAGCCTATCGCGCCCTTGTGCGCCGGGGCGGGGCCGAAGACGCAGCGCCCTATGCCGCGCGCCCCGAGGGTGAGCTGGTTTGGATGCATGCCGCCGAGGCGGGCAATGTCTTGGCCGTGCTCGACCTTGCCAAACGTCTGATGGCGATGCGTGACCGCGTCGCGGTGCTGGTGACCCTTTCGGAGAGCGCGGCCACCCAAGACCTCCCGCCGACCGACACCCGCGATCTTTTTATTCTTCCGGCCCCCAGCGAACATCCCGATAACGTCGCGCGGTTCCTTGACCATTGGCGCCCCGGCTTCTGCCTGTGGACATGGGGCGGGCTGAGGCCCAATCTGGTGTTGGAAACCGCGGCGCGCGGCTGCCCGATGATGATGATCGACGCCGACAGCGCTGGTTTCGATGGCCGCCGGGACCGCTGGATGCCCGATGTGACCCGCCAGCTGTTGTCCGCCTTCGATCAGGTACTCACCCGCTCTCCGGCCGTGCTGCGCCGTCTGGTGCAGCTGGGCCTGCCGCGCAGCAAGGGAGAGGTGACTTCGCCGCTGCTGACGGGCGGCCAAGCGCTACGCTGCGCGGATTCGGATCTGGCGGATATGTCGGCCTGCCTTGTCGGTCGCCCGGTCTGGTATGCCACGCAAGTCCTCCCCGAAGAGATACCCGTCGTGCTGACCGCTCACCGCCAAGCGCTGCGCCTGTCGCACCGGTTGCTGCTGATCCTGCACACCCATGACTACCCTACCGCCGATATCGCCTATGAACGCGCCCGCGCGCGTGGGTTCACCGCGATGCGGTGGGGGGATGATCCTTATCCCGATGAGACAACGCAGGTCATGGTGGCCGATGACCCCGGCGACCGCGGGTTGTTTTTCCGCGTCGCACCCGTGTCGTTCCTTGGCTCTTCGCTGGTGTCGGGCCATGGTGGTTGCGATCCCTTCGAGGCGTCAGCGCTCGGGTCTGCGGTGCTCTATGGCCCCAAGGTGCGGAACTTTCTGCCGTCCTACGGGCGGCTTGCCACAGCAGGGGCGGCGCGGATCGTCAACGATGCGGGTGCGCTTGGCAATGCGGTCTCGCGGTTGATCGCACCGGATCAGGCGGCGACCATGGCCCACGCGGGCTGGGACGTGATCAGCGAGGGGGCAGAACTGGCCGATAGGGTGATCGAATTGATCCAAGACAGCCTCGACGACCATGCGGGGGCCTCAAATGCGCGCGCCTGATTTCTGGCATCAGCCCCGACCCGATTGGCGTGCACGGTTGCTGCAGCCACTGGGCGCGCTTTATGCCGCTGCCACCGCGCGGCGGCTGGCCACAGGTACGCCGCTGCGCTTGGGCATCCCGGTGATCTGCGTCGGCAACATCAACGCGGGCGGCACCGGCAAGACGCCCACGGTGATGGCGGTGCTGCAATATCTGCTGGAACGCGGCCACCGCCCCCATGTCGTCTCACGCGGCTATGGCGGCACGCTGGAAGGCCCGGTGCGGGTGGTTCCAGCGCAGCACAGCGCGAATGAGGTGGGGGACGAGCCGCTGCTGCTGGCCGCATTCGCGGATGTCTGGGTTGCCCGCGATCGTGCTGCGGGCGCGCAGGCGGCAGAGGCTTCGGGCGCCACTGTCGTGGTGCTGGATGACGGTTTTCAGAACCCCGCGCTGGTGCAGGATCTGAGCATCGTGGTGGTGGACGCGGTCAAAGGTTTCGGCAACGGCCTCTGCCTGCCCGCCGGGCCGCTGCGCGAGCCTGTCGCGGCAGGGCTGGCGCGGGCTGACCTGCTGCTCTCCATCGGGGATGAAGCGGCGCAGACCCGTTTCGCGGCAGGGCTACCGAACACCGATCTGCCCCATGCACGCGCCGAACTCGCGCCCCTGCAGACCGGGATGGATTGGTCGGATTCCCAAGTACTCGCCTTTGCAGGCATCGGCCACCCTGAGAAGTTTTTCGCCACGCTGCGCGGGCTGGGGGCCACGATCCTCCATGCCGAAGCGCTAGAGGATCATCAGCCGCTGACGCCACGGCTGATGTTGAGGCTAGAGACCGAAGCCGCGATGCGCGGCGCGCAGCTTGTCACGACCGAAAAAGACGCGGTGCGCCTGCCGATGGAGTTCCGCGCCAAGGTGCTGACCCTGCCGGTGCGCCTGTCCCTGCCCGAAGGCAATGCGCTGCACGCCGCGCTGGACAGGCTGCCACCGCCCTAGGCCTTGTTGTCTTCGCCCAATTTCGGTGCGGGCCGGTGCAACGAAAGCTCAGCCCCCGAAAAGGTAAAGGGCGAGCGCAGCCCCGGCACGCCATCAAGCTCAATCTGCATGCCCCGCGCCACGACCTGCGGATCGGCCATGACATCGGACATATCGTTGATCGGCCCAGCAGGCACGCCATGCGCCTCACAGGCGGCCAGCAGATCATCACGGCTGCGCAGACGGGTTGCCCCTGTCAGGCGGCGGATCATCTCAGGCCGATTGGCCACGCGATCGGCGTTCTTGAGGTATTCCGGCGCGGTGGCCATGTCATCAAGGCCCAGTAACTGACACAGGCGCTGATATTGCCCGTCATTGCCCGTGGCGATGATGAGATGCCCGTCGGAACACTCAAACACCTCATAGGGCGTCAGGTTGGGATGTGCGTTGCCCATCCGCGTCGGCGCCTTGCCGGTGGTGAGGTAGTTCATCGCCTGATTGCCAGTGATCGCCACGGCACAATCCAAAAGCGCCATGTCGATATGTTGCCCCACGCCGGTTTGGTGACGCTGGTGCACGGCGGCCAAAATCGCGGTGCTGGCATAGACCCCGGTAAAGATATCGGTGATCGCCATGCCGGATTTCTGCGGCTGGCCATCCGGTTCGCCAGTGATCGACATCAGGCCCGACATGCCTTGGATGATGAAATCATAGCCCGCGCGATGCGCATAAGGCCCGGTATGGCCGAAACCCGTGATCGAACAATAGATCAGCTTGGGGAACTGCGCAGACAGGCTGGCATAATCCAACCCGTATTTCGCCAATCCGCCAGTCTTGAAATTCTCAATCAGGATATCCGCGTCGGCCAAAAGTTCCTTGACCTGCGCCTGACCTTCCTCGGTGCGGAAATCGACGGTGACGGAGGCTTTGCCCCGGTTCGTCGAATGGAAATAGGAGGCGGTAACATCCTCGTCACGGGTGACGAAGGGCGGTCCCCATTGACGGGTGTCATCTCCCGCCGGGCTTTCCACCTTGATCACCTCGCATCCGAGGTCAGACAGTGTCTGACCAGCCCAAGGGCCAGCCAGAACACGCGCCAATTCGACGACTTTCAGTCCTGCAAGCGGGGCGGTCATTAGCCAGCCAGCGATTCGTCGAGGAGTTCTTTCATGTCGGCATAGGACATGTTCGAATGTTTCTTGCCGTCGATGACAAAGCTCGGTGTGCTTGAAATGTCATCCTCTTTGGAGTTCTCGGTGTACCATGCCACCAGCGCCTCGGCTTTTTCACCGTCTTTCAGGCATTCGTCCAACGTCTCGTTATCAAGGCCAGCTAGACGGCCAATCTTGCGCAGCTCGTCGACGATGGCCGCAGGCTCGCCCGCGCGGGTCCACTCACTTTGCGATTTGTAGATCAGGTCAGCGATGCCAAAGAATTTCTCTTGCCCGCCGCAGCGCGCCACCATGGAGGCCCAGAGGCCGTAGCGGTCGAAATAGACTTCGCGGTAGATGAATTTCACTTTGCCGCTGTCGATGTAATCAGCCTTCAGCTTTTTGAAGGTGTCGTTGTGGAAGGTCGCACAATGCGGGCAGGTGAAGGAGGCGTATTCGATCATCGTGACCGGCGCGTTTTCATCGCCCATGACCATCTCGGTGATGCCTGAGGTATCCACATCGCCTTCAGTCGTCTGGGCATTCGCGGCACCAACGAAAGGTGTCAGCGCGGTGCTGCCGAGGGGGGAGGAGCCGAAGCTGCTTGCGGCAAACCAGCCACCGACGCCGAGTGTGGCGAGACCGCCAAGGATTACGTTTCTGCGATTCATGAGATGTTCCTTTGTCTGTTACGTCAGCTTTAGGTGGTCAGCTTTGGTTCTTGTTCAATATGTTCTCGCCCAGACGTGCAAGGGCTTCGCGCAGCCCTTCGTTGGCCACGGGCTGAGCGGCTTCGGCTGCTTTGCGTTGCAATGCAGGGCTCGGAGCGGTCTTTTCGGCCTTGGGTTTATGGTCAAACGCCACCTGCCCTTCGGCAAAGCCTGTCGCCGCTGTCTGAGTGATCCGCACCCGCGCGATGGCGTTATAGCCATAGACCGAATTGACCCGCGCGCGCAGTTGCTCTTTTTGCATCTCCAGCATGGGCGCATTGGCCCCGGTGGTCAGCAGGGTCAGCGTGGCCCCGATGCCTTCCTTGCGGCCATAGCTTACCTCAACAGGGCGCGAGATGGCAGCAGTTGCCTCGCCCGCGATCTCGGTCCAATGGGTCAGAAGACGCGATTGCGCAAAGCCACGGGTCTCGCTCGCCTTGCGAATCTGCTGCGAGAGCAGGCTGTCGGTGCGTTTGAACCCTTTTGTAGTCGTACGACGTGGCGGCATGGCTTTGTTTCCCGAATGTGCTGACATACATAACCATTTGCCCCCGCGTCACCAGCCCCTGCCCTGTGGAAAGGCCTAAACATTGCGTGAGAAGACCCCCCTGAGCAAGCTGCCGCCGATCCTGCTGGAATGGTACGACACCCACGCCCGCGCCCTGCCATGGCGGGTGCCGCCGCACGACCGGATGGCCGGGGTCATGCCCGACCCCTACCGCATCTGGCTGAGCGAGGTCATGTTGCAGCAGACGACCGTGGCCACGGTAAAGGACTATTTCGCGCGTTTCACCGCCCGCTGGCCGGATGTTGCCGCACTCGCGGCGGCGGAAGACGCGGATGTGATGGCCGAATGGGCCGGCCTTGGATACTACGCCCGCGCCCGCAACCTGTTGAAATGCGCGCGTGTGGTGGTGGCGGACCATGGCGGCAGCTTCCCTGCGGATCATGACGCGCTGATGAAACTGCCGGGTATCGGGCCTTATACGGCGGCGGCGATCGCCTCCATCGCCTTTGACCTGCCTCACGCGGTGCTTGATGGCAATGTCGAGCGGGTGATGGCGCGGGTCTATGACATCCACACGCCGCTGCCCGCTGCGAAGCCCGAGTTGATGGCGCGGGCCGTCGCGCTGACCCCGCAGGACCGGCCCGGAGACTATGCCCAAGCGGTGATGGATCTGGGCGCTACAATCTGCACGCCAAAGTCCCTCGCCTGCGGTATCTGCCCGTGGCGCGAGCCCTGCGTCGCGCGGGCAGAAGGCACAGCGGCGCTCTTGCCCAAGAAGATACCGAAAAAGCCGAAACCCATCCGGCACGGCACCGTCTATCTGGCGCAGCGCGAGGATGGCGCGTGGCTGCTCGAGACACGGCCCGACAAAGGGCTGCTTGGCGGGATGCTTGGTTGGCCCGGTTCTGATTGGATCGATACGGCAGAGCCGCGCCCCGAAGGCACGCCGCCGCTGGCCGCCGATTGGCAGCCCCTGCCCGGCGAGGTGCGCCATACCTTTACCCATTTTCACCTAATGCTGACCGTGCAGCACGCACGAGTTGGCCATGATGCCGCGCCTAAAAATGGCGAATTCATCGGCCAAAACCAATTCAGCCCCAGTGATTTGCCCACCGTAATGCGCAAGGCTTTCGACCTGACGCGCTAGCGCCGCGTCAGGCTTTGAGCGCCGACTGAACTGCGGTATATCTGGCGCGAAGCAGTAAGGTGTCCCATGGCAAACCGAATTATCTCTCCACAAGACCTCGCCCGCCTGTCGCGGGCGCTGCCGTTCTGGATGTCGCTGCTGCTGATCCCGCTGGCGTGGTTTTGCGCCATGCAAGGCGGCTGGACCATCGCGCTGTTGCCGCTGGTAACGTGGTATCTGTTTTCGATGCTCGACGCGGTGCTGGGGCTGAACCTCGACAATGCGGACCTAGAGGCCACCGAAGATGACCTCTATTGGTACCGCCTCGTCACGCTGATCTGGACACCGCTGCAATTCCTGACCGTCTTTGGTCTGATCTATTACGCCACGCGGGCCGCGCATCTGGATGCGGC
The DNA here is from genome assembly GCF_034377145.1 of Sulfitobacter sp. OXR-159. NCBI lineage: Bacteria > Pseudomonadati > Pseudomonadota > Alphaproteobacteria > Rhodobacterales > Roseobacteraceae > Sulfitobacter > Sulfitobacter sp. OXR-159. Next base: position 391,402 of record NZ_CP139707.1, on the reverse strand, counting down.
AGAGCGTATTTTCCTGTTCTTCGGCGTGGGCGTCATCACCGGCACCATCGGGATTAACTACAGCCATGAATTGATGCACCAGCGGAACAAGACCGAACGGCGGCTAGCGGATATTTTGCTGGCCATGGTGCTCTATTCTCACTTCCGCTCTGAACATCTGCTGGTGCACCACCGCCACGTCGGCACCCCGCGCGACACGGTGACGGCGCGCTATAACGAAGGGTTCCACCGCTTCTACCCCCGAGTGTTGCGCGAGTCGCTGACCTCGGCCTTTCATGCCGAAAAGAACATGCTGGCGCGCAAGGGGCTGCCTTGGACCGATCCGGGCAATCCGTTTTTCAAATACTGGGCGCTGCAGGCCGGCTTTTTGCTGCTGGCGCTGATCTTGGGCGGTTGGAGCGGTCTGGGCCTGTTCCTCGTGCAGGCCGGGGTCGCGATTTGGCAGTTGGAACTGGTCAATTACATCGAACACTACGGGCTGACGCGCAAACATCTGGGCGGCGCAAAATACGAACATGTCCAGCCACGCCATTCGTGGAACGCGGCGCATAAGGCCAGCAACTGGCTGCTGATCAACCTGCAACGCCATTCCGATCACCACTACAAACCCGACCGGCGTTTCCCGGTCTTGCAGACCTATGGCACGGGCGACGCGCCACAGCTGCCCTATGGCTATCCGGTGATGACAATGGCCGCGATGGTGCCCCCGCTGTGGCGACGCATCATGAACCCGCGCGTGCGCAAATGGCGCGAAATGTACTACCCTGAGATCACCGACTGGAAAGCCTACAACAAAGCCAGCAATCCCCTGCCCCGTCTCTGAGCGCGGCAACGCAAAGTTAAACTTTGCCTGTCACATAGGCTGCGATTGTTACCAGTGGAGTGGTATTGATGCGGCAACAGCAAGCGCCCTCGGGGGCGGCGTATGATGGCACCTGTCTGATCGTCGAAGACAGTGAGTTTGACAGAGAGAGGCTGCGCCGCATTCTGGCCCGCGCCTATGGCGGGATGCGGGTGGAGTTCGCCCCCAGCATCGAAGCCGCGCGCAAGGCGCTAAGCGGGGGGGACAAGGCGCTCATTTTGCTCGACAACAACCTGCCCGACGGGTTGGGCGCGAATTTCGCGTTGGAGCTGGCCTGCGACGACCGCCATGCGCAGACGCCGGTGATTATGGTCAGCGATTGGCCCTCCCCCGGCATGTGGGAAAAAGCCGCCTCTGCCGGGGTGCTCTACGTGGTGAATAAATCCGATTTCGATGCCCGCTATATTGACGCCGTGCTGCGTGAGTTTCAGGCCCGCAAACGGTGGGTGAATTAGGCCGATCCCACAAAAAAACCCCGCCATGGGGCGGGGTCAAGGTAGGCACCCGTGTGGCTGCCCCTCACGCAGAGAGGCCACGGGTGCCGGCGGTGTTCGAATGTCTGTGGGTTGATCAGTTCGCCATTTCGGCTCTGATCTGCTGACGTAGAATGTCGATGGGGACATTCTTGCCGTCTTTCTTGTAGCACCAATAGGTCCAGCCATTACAGCTTGGCGCCTTCTCATAGGCCGCGCCCACCTGATGGATCGACCCTTTGACATCGCTGCCAATGAGGGTGCCATCGGCACGGACCTTGGCCTTGTGGCGGCCATTCATGGAATAGAGGTTCTCGCCCGGACGCAGCATGCCCCGCTCAACCAACTGACCGAAAGGCACGCGCGGTTCGGCGCGTTTGGAGGTGGTGGTTTGCAGCGCTTCGTTGTCGAACTTGCGCACCATCGAGATGCGTTTCTCGGCCACCTTGCGGTAAGCTTCCTCGCGTTCGATGCCGATGAAATCACGGCCCAGCATCTTGGCCACAGCGCCGGTGGTGCCGGTGCCAAAGAACGGATCAAGAATCACATCGCCGGGGTTGGTCGAACCAACGAGGATGCGGTGCAGCAGGCTTTCGGGCTTTTGCGTCGGATGTGCCTTGTCGCCTGCTTCGTCCTTCAGACGCTCATGGCCGGTGCAGATCGGCAGCACCCAATCGCTGCGCATCTGAATGCCTTCGTTCAGCGCCTTCAGCGCTTCGTAGTTAAAGGTGTATTTGCTGTTCTCGCTCTTGCCGGCCCAGATCATCGTCTCATGGGCATTGGTAAAGCGCTTGCCCCGGAAGTTGGGCATCGGGTTGGACTTGCGCCAAACCACATCATTAAGGATCCAGAAACCTTGATCCTGCAACGCCGCACCGACGCGGAAGATGTTGTGATAGCTGCCGATCACCCAGATCGCGCCATCGGGTTTCAGCAAACGCCGCGCGGCTTTGAGCCAAGCGCGGGTAAAATCGTCATAGGCTTTGAAGCTGGCGAACTGGTCCCATTCGTCATCAACTGCATCGACCTTGGAGTTGTCCGGGCGATGCAAATCACCTCGCAACTGCAAGTTGTAGGGCGGATCCGCGAAGATCAGATCCACCGACTCTGCTGGGAGGGCGTTCATTGCCTCAATGCAATCGCCCGCAACAATAGTGTTCAAGGGAAGCGCCGCAGCGCCCTTTGTCATCGTTTTCATATCTCTGCCTCATTACCCGGCGCTTAAGCGCTCATTGGTTGTGGATAAAATGGGCCATCAGAGATTCGTGGTCAATTTCTTTTTTGAATCAATCAGTTAACAAATTAGCTTGATACAAGATATTGTGTATAGGTTTGAACAAACGTCTATGGTGTGGGGTAACACCAAGATCCCGCAGGGCAGCCATGTGGCTTTTCGATCCGTAGCCCATATTGGTTTCCCAGCCATAGCCGGGATGCTGTTGCGCCAAGTCCACCATGAGTCTATCGCGCACGGTTTTGGCAACGATAGAAGCCGCTGAGATCGACAGACAGCGGGCGTCCCCTTTCACCACAGGTTGCGCCGGAAGGCTCAGATCGCGCGGGAGCATATTGCCATCGATCAATGCGTAATCCGCCGCGCAGTCCAATCCGGCGAGTGCGCGGGTCATCGCCAGATGGCTGGCACGCAAGATGTTGTGTTCTTCGATCTCTTCGACGGTGGCATGGGCGACGCAAACCACGGCCACCGACATGATCTCTTCATAGAGCCGTTCACGGGCGCGGGCGGTCAGATTTTTGGAATCGTTCAGCCCTTCGGGTATCTGCCCTTCGGTAAAGACCACGGCGGCGGCGGTGACCGGCCCGGCCAACGGGCCCCGGCCCACTTCGTCCACCCCGGCGATGGTGCGAAAGCCGCGGGCAGCCGCGCCGCGTTCAAATTCAAAGTCAGGTATCATAGGGCGAGGTGAAACCGCATGCGCCGAAAAGGTGCAACAAAAAAGAGAAAGGGGAGGCGCCCGAACACCCCCCCTTTCAACACCCGAGCGACAGGGACGTGCCGCTCGGTCAAGGCACGCCGGTGTTACCGACGGGCCAAGCTGTAACCCGAGTCGCGCAGGCAGCGGGCATCATAGCCGTAGCGTGCGCCGTCCGCCGTCTTCACGCGCTTGGCGCAGTAGTTGGGCAGTCGGTCGACTTGGGAATAATTCTTTTCAAGGCAGGGCTCGCCAAACATCATCACCTTGCCGTCTTCGCCGTCATAGCTGCGGAAGCACTGCTGCGGCAGCAGCTTGCGGTCTACCCGCTCTGGCAGGGGGCGCACTTCGCGCGTCGGGTAGGTGGCGCGGTCGCGCTCAGGGTAGGTCCGGGCGCTGCGGTGCGGCTCGGGGCGCGGATCAATATAGGGGCGCTGGTGCGGCCGCTTGGAAACCGTGGGATAATAGCGCGGCGCCTCATAGACGGGGGCGGCACGGCGGCGGGTGACCGTCTCACGCTCGTTGCGCTCTTTGTTGTTGTCGTAGATCATCTTGCCCACGATCGCGACGCCCGCAATCGCGGCGAGGGTGCGCAACACTTCCTTTTCATCGGCGGCGGCAGGGCGGGCACCAAAAGCGGTGATGGCAACCGCTGCGGCGGCGATGGTAGCAATGAACTTGCGGTACATGGGTCTGGTCCCTTCTCGTTTATCGGCGCGTTGCTGCGCCCTTGATCCTCTGCGGTCATAACTCGGGGACCGCGTATCGGTTCGTGTGTCTGTTGGTGCCACCAAATTGGGGTGAGGGCCAAAGACAGGCAATAACAGGGGGGCGTTATCCAATAACAAGGCGCCCAAAACGCCTTGGTTATTGAATAACAGCGGGCGAAAGCGCATTAAAAACATATGAAAAACCCATGTCTCTCCTTACTGACCGCGCTGACGGTCATACTGGCCCTGCCCGCTGCGGCAACGGCTGGATGCTTTGCCGATTACAAGGCCAAGCAAGACAATCCGCTGCGCCTCCATTACGGGGTGGCGCAGATTTCCGGGGCCTGTGAGCCAGCCTCCGCCGAAACCGAACTCACGCCGCGTCTTGCAGCGGAGGGCTGGACATTGTTGAATGTGCTGTCTGTCTTCGGTGACGAAGGCTTGGATCAAAGGAAAGACAGTGCAGGAACATTCTACCTCCGCTTCTGACATGCGCAGATTTGGCGGGCGTTTCGTGATCGGTGGCATCGCCGCCGTGGTCGCCGTGCTTTTGGTCGGGGCGCTTGTCCTGCTTTGGGCGCTGCCAGATGCGAACGTCTTTAATGCTCGGGTTGAGCGGATCTTTATCGAGAATGACGATCTGACCACCCAAGCCGAGATCAAGCTTCTCGAAATCCTCGCCCAGTCCGGCACCGCCTTTTCTGAGACTTTGGCCAGCTACCGCATCGTGATCGTCGTGCTGCTGGTCTTTGCCAGCGCCATGCTGGTCGCGGCGATGGTGTTTTTGTTCATGCTGGTCGGCTTTAACCGCCGCATGGCGCAGATCGAGCGGACCGGCATTCAGGTGAATTCCCTGCTGATCAGCCGCGAAGAGAATACCGTTTACCTTAACAACCTCGGTTTCAAACTGACCGCAGCGGCGATGGAGACGATGTCGGTTCTCGCCGAAGCGCGGATGGACGATGACGTGCTGTCAGGGTCCGAGATCGAAGGCATGATATCGGGCCGCAACGCCGCCGACTGTGATGAGGCCGCCGGGGCCACGCGGATCAAGCGTTTGCGTGACACCTTGGGCAATCAATTGGTGTCGGAACTGCTGGTCAAAAACATCGCCCGGCGTGGCTATATGCTGGCGATCAACAAGGACGTCATCAAGGTTCTTTAACCCCGGCAGAGCGGCGCTCTGCACGGTCTGCGCGCGGCTGGCCCTAGCCAATGCCCCGCAGGCACGTTAAATGGCGTCAAATTTAATTGGACAGACTGGAGTAATCAGATGGGTTATCGCGTCGCCGTCGTCGGTGCCACAGGCAATGTGGGCCGTGAAATGTTGAACATCCTTGCGGAACGTCAGTTCCCCGTGGACGAGATCGTGGCCCTGGCCAGCCGCCGTTCGCTGGGCTCGGAAATCAGCTTTGGGGACAAGACCCTCAAGACCAAAGACCTCGACACTTTCGACTTCACTGGCTGGGACATGGCGCTCTTTGCCGTGGGCTCGGAAGCGACCAAGAAATACGCTCCTGCCGCTGCCAAGGCGGGCTGCGTGGTGATCGATAACTCCTCGCTTTACCGCTATGATCAAGACGTGCCGCTGATCGTGCCCGAGGTGAACCCGCAGGACGTGCACGGCTATTCCAAGAAAAACATCATCGCCAACCCCAACTGCTCGACCGCGCAGATGGTCGTGGCGCTGAAGCCGCTGCACGACCGTGCCAAGATCAAGCGCGTCGTCGTCTCGACCTACCAGTCGGTTTCCGGCGCGGGCAAGGAAGGCATTGATGAGCTTTGGGATCAGACCAAGAGCATCTACAACCCGACCGACGACAAGCCCGCCAGCAAGTTCACCAAGCAGATCGCCTTCAACGTGATTCCGCATATCGACGTCTTCCTCGAAGACGGCTCGACGAAGGAAGAATGGAAGATGGTCGCCGAGACCAAAAAGATCGTCGACCCGTCGATCAAAGTCACCGCGACCTGCGTGCGCGTGCCGGTCTTCGTGGGCCATGCGGAATCGATCAACATCGAATTCGAAGACCACCTCGACGAAGCCGAAGCCCGCGACATCCTGCGCGAAGCGCCGGGTCTCATGGTGATCGACAAGCGCGAAGACGGCGGCTACGTCACGCCGGTGGAATGTGTGGGTGACTTCGCCACCTTCATCAGCCGCATCCGTCAGGACAGCACCATCGACAACGGCATCAACCTGTGGTGCGTCAGCGACAACCTGCGCAAGGGTGCCGCCCTGAACGCCGTTCAGATCGCCGAACTGCTGGGCCGCGAAGTGCTGAAAAAGGGCTGAGGCTCAGCCGCAGTTCTGGAATAAGAAAGGGGGCCAAACGGCCCCCTTTTTCGTCTCTGTCTCATGCGCCTGCGATGGGCTTAAACCGGCTCGAATGTCTGCGCCTTGGCGTCGTAATATTCCAAGCTACCCTCGCCGATGTCGGTCCACAGGCCATGCAAGCTCAGCGTGCCATCTTCGACCTTTTCCTTGATCCACGGGAAGGTCATCAGGTTCTCAAGCGAGGTCATCACCGCCTGACGCTCCAGCAAAAGCTGCTGCTCCGCCGCGTCTTCGACCTTTTCCACCGTCTCGTATTTCGGGCGCAGCAGGTCCATCCAGCGGCCCACGAAACTGTCTTGGTTCTCAAGTTCGGGCGCGTTGCCTTTGCACATCTGGATACACCCCGCGACGCCGCCGCAGCTGGAATGGCCCAGCACAATCAGATGCGCGACCTTCAGCGCGTTCACGGCATATTCCACCGCCGCTGAGGTACCGTGCTGTTTGCCATCCGGCTCATAGGGCGGGACAAGGTTGGCGATATTGCGGTGGATGAAGAACTCACCCTGATCGGCCCCGAAGATCGAGGTCACATGCACGCGGCTGTCGCAGCAGGAGATCACCATCGCGCGCGGGCGCTGCCCCTCAGCGGCCAATCGGCGGTACCATGTCTGGTTTTCGGCATAGCCGGTCGCCTTCCACCCTTGATAGCGTTGCAACAGATACGACGGCAGAGCCTTGGCCTTGTCCATGTGTAAACGTCCCTTAATGCGTGATGTGGTTTTAGCGCAGATAGCGCAAATGCCATACGAATTCGAGAGAAAAGGCACAGCCATCGCAACCCTTTGCACACCTTCCCGCGCCATATTGCCTCAAGGCCGTGGGGGCTGATTGAAGGATGACACCAATGCAACTTATGCAAATACGCCCGACTGAGCAGGTCTATGTCGATCAAGAGCGGCTTGGCCTGCTCTACACGCAACTCGGGGAGGTGGGCGCCGAAGATGTCGTCTGCCGCGCGATGGAGGAATTGGCCCTGCGCCTGTCGCATTGCAAAAAGCTGCACAAGGACAAAGACCGCGCCGGGCTGCGCAAAAGCGTGCACCGCCTGATCGCCATTGCAGAGCAGGTCGGCATGGCGCTGGTCGCACGGGTGGCGGCGGATGTGGTGATCTGTATCGACGCGGGGGATGACATCGCGGCCGCCGCCACTCTGTCGCGGTTGATCCGCAGCGGGGAACGGTCGCTCACCGCGATCTGGGACTTGCCCGATATCACGATCTGACCGCTTGCGGGTGGCGATGGAAAAGGTAGGCTGCGCGCAAATCCAGATTTGCAAAGGTTTGTCATGTCCGCCGAATTCGCCGCCCCCTCCGCCGCCGCCCTGCCGCTTCATGTCTTGAGCGAGGCCGCGCTTGAAGGCTGGCTTGCCGATCAGCCCGGCCCGGTGCAGGCATGGGTGAAGGCCAGCGGTTTTGCGGGCGCTCTTGGGCAGGCGCTTGTGGTGCCGGGGGAGGAAGGCACCCCCGCGCTGGCATTGGCGGGCTACGGCACCGAAGCCGCGCGCCGCAGGGGCCGCTTTCACCTTGCCACCGCAGCGGCAAAGCTGCCTGCGGGCGACTACCGAATTGAAAGCGGCCTGCCAGAGGGCCAAGCCGCGAATGAGGCGCTCGGCTGGCTGCTGGCAGGCTACCGCTTTGACCGCTACCGCGATCAGACCCCACTGGCGGCCCGTCTTGTCGCGCCCGAAGGGATCGACGCCGAGCAGATCGCGGCGCTGGCCACGGGTGAAATGCTGACCCGCGACCTGATCAACACCCCCGCCTCTGACATGGGGCCGCCCGACCTGGAAGCCGCCGCGCGCAAATTGGCCGAGCAGCATGGCGCGAAGATCGACGTCACAACTGGCGATGCGCTGCTAGAGAACAACCTGCCGATGATCCACACCGTTGGCCGCGCCGCCGACCGCGCGCCGCGATTGATCGATATGGCGTGGGGCGACACAGGCCCAAAGCTGACGCTGGTGGGCAAAGGCGTCTGTTTCGACACCGGCGGGCTGAACCTTAAGCCCGGTGCGTCGATGGCGCTGATGAAAAAGGACATGGGCGGCGCCGCCGCCGTGCTAGGGCTGGCGCATATGATCATGGCCACCGGCATGGCGGTGCAACTGCGCGTGCTGATCCCGGCGGTGGAGAATTCGGTCTCCGGCAATGCCTTCCGCCCCGGTGACATCCTGACCTCGCGCAAGGGGCTGACGGTTGAAATTAACAACACCGACGCTGAAGGGCGTCTGGTATTGGCCGATGCGCTGGCGCTGGCGGATGAGGACAAACCGGATCAGATCATCTCGATGGCGACGCTCACCGGGGCCGCGCGAGTCGCCGTGGGGCCTGACCTCGCGCCCTATTACAGCGACGATGCCGCTTTCGTCTCGGCCTTGGAAGACGCCGCTGCGGGGTCTGCCGATCCGGTCTGGCGGATGCCTTTCCATGACGCTTACGAGGCGCTGATCGAGCCCGGTATTGCCGATCTCGACAACGCGCCCAAGGGCGGCTTTGCCGGGTCGATCACCGCAGCGCTTTTCCTGCGCCGCTTTGTGACCGAGAGCAAATATGCCCATTTTGACATCTACGGCTGGCAGCCCGCCGACGCCCCCGCCCGCCCGAAAGGCGGCGCCGGCCAAGGCACCCGCGCGCTCTATGCTGCGCTGCCAGCCCTGCTAAAGCCATGAGCGATCCACGTCTCACCCCGGACCCGGCGCTGGCGAGCCAAAGCCGCGCCGCGCAGGTGGCGGTGGCGGTGGCAGACCTCTTCCGCCGTCCCGACGGCCCACGCGATCGGCAGGTGTTGTTTGGTGAGCCGTTGACCGTGCTGCATGAAGCTTCGGGCTGGGCCTATGTGCAGGCCGAGAAGGATGGCTATTGCGGCTACGTCCTGCAACGCGCGCTGAGCATACCGCGCAAGGCTACGCATCGCGTGTGCGTGCCTGCCACCCATGCCTATACTGGCGCCGATCTGAAATCGCCCGACCTGCTGAGCCTCAGTTTCGGCTCACCCGTCACGGTCATTGATGAGACCAAGGATTTTGCCGAGACCCCGCAGGGCCATATCCCGCGCGGCCACCTTGCCCCCATCGATCGGCACGAGGCCGACCCCGCGCAGATCGCGGCGCTGTTCCTCGGCACACCCTACCTTTGGGGCGGCAACAGCCGCTGGGGGATCGATTGTTCGGGCCTCGTGCAGGCGGCGCTGCTGGCCTGCGGAATCCCCTGCCCCGGTGACAGCGACCAGCAGGAAAAGACCGTGGGCGGGCCGGTCGAAGGTGACTACCAGCGCAATGATCTGCTGTTCTGGAAGGGCCATGTTGCGTTGGTGGTCGATGCCGAAACGATGATCCACGCCAATGCCCACGCCATGGCAGTGAGCTATGAAAACATCACCGATGCCATCGCCCGGATCGAAGCGGGCGGTGACGGCCCGGTGACGGCACATCGCCGCCCCGGCGTTTAATCCACCGACCGGATCAGCTTGCGTTCCAGCACCCGCAGCACCGCTTTAAGGTCATGGCCCCGGCGCAGCACCTGCCCGCCGGTGCCCACCACCGCATACATGCCCTGCCGATTGCGCAGCTTTGGCCGCTTTTCGATCCGGTAAAGCGGTATCTCTGCCGTGCGTCGGAAAACCGAAAAGACCGCCACCTCCTTGAGATGAGAAATCCCGTAATCGCGCCACTCTCCGGCGGCGACCATCCGGCCATAAAGCGATAGGATCAGCGACAGTTCCGTGCGGTGGAATGCGACCTGTTCGGCGGGGCGCTCGAAAGCCGTGATCGGCGATGGGGGCTCTATGCTCATGGCTTTACAGTTGACCCTGATGGGGGCCAAATCAAGCCCTGACATGGTCGAATGCGCCGCTCTAAATTCCTTGAAAGCGTTACAGAATTGTGCAACCAATCTGAAAAATGAAACACAAAGGCCCAATGGAATGACCCCAGAAGCCCGCGCCCGCAAATGTGCCGAGGTGATGTTCGCCCAAGATTCCGCCTCTGCCGGATTGGGCATGACCATCGACGATGTGACCCCCGGCGGCGCGGTTTTGTCGATGTCGGTGCGCCCGGACATGCTGAACGGCCACGGAATTTGCCACGGTGGTTTTATCTTCACGCTGGCCGACAGCGCCTTTGCCTTTGCCTGCAACAGCTACAACCAGACCACTGTCGCCCAGCAGAACCAGATCACATATCTCAGCCCCGGTCAGCCAGAGGAGCGGCTGACCGCCGCCGCACGCGAAGTGTCGCGCAGCGGTCGGTCGGGCATCTATGATGTGACCGTCACGGGCGAGGATGACCGTGTCGTGGCCCTGTTTCGCGGGCTCTCCCGCAGCATCAACGGCCAGCTATTTACCGAGGAGGAGCCGACCTGATGAAAGACCTGACCCCCGCGAAGGACACGCTCGACCCGATTGAGATCGCCAGCCGGGACGAGATCAGCGCCCTGCAATTGGACCGTCTGAAATGGTCCCTGCGCCACGCCTATGACAACGTGCCTTTCTATAAGCAAAGCTTTGACGATGCAGGCGTGCATCCCGACGATCTGAAACAGCTTTCCGATCTCTCGCGCTTTCCTTTCACCGTCAAAACCGATCTGCGCGACAATTACCCCTTTGGCATGTTCGCCGTGCCGCGCGATCAGGTGGCGCGCATTCATGCATCTTCTGGCACCACCGGGCAGCCGACGGTGGTGGGCTATACCAAGGATGATCTGGCGAACTGGGGCCAAGTCGTCGCCCGTTCCCTGCGCGCGGCAGGGATGCGCCCGGGCGACATGCTGCACAACGCCTATGGCTATGGGCTGTTCACTGGCGGCTTGGGCATTCACCTTGGGGCAGATGCGCTTGGCCTCTCGACCGTGCCAATCTCGGGCGGGATGACCCCACGCCAAGTGCGGCTGATCGAGGATTTTCAGCCCAAGGGCATCACGGTGACACCCTCCTACGCGCTGTCGATTTTGGATGAATTCGCCAACCAAGGCATCGACCCGCGCCAATCCTCGCTAGAGGTGGGCATTTTCGGGGCTGAGCCTTGGACCAACGCCATGCGGCTGGAAATTGAACAGGCCTTCGACATGCATGCCGTCGATATCTACGGCCTCAGCGAAGTCATGGGGCCGGGCGTGTCGATGGAATGTGTGGAGACCAAGGACGGGCTGCACATCTGGGAGGATCACTTCTACCCCGAGATCATTAACCCCGAAACAGGTGCCCCGGTCGAAGATGGTGAAATGGGCGAGCTGGTGTTCACCTCCCTCACCAAGCAAGCCTTTCCGATCATCCGCTACCGCACCCGCGACCTGACCCGGTTGCTAGCGGGCACCGCGCGCTCCATGCGGCGGATGGAGAAGGTGACGGGCCGCAGCGACGACATGATCATCCTGCGCGGCGTCAACGTCTTCCCCACCCAGATCGAAGAAGCGCTGATGGCCACGCCGGGGCTTGCCCCGCATTTCCAGATCGAACTGTCGCGGCCCGACCGGATGGATCAGATGCGCGTGCTCTGCGAATGCGCGGATGCCAGCGTGACCCCCGACGCCCGTGCCACCGCGATCAAAGCGCTCTCGGCGCAGATCAAGCAAACCGTTGGCATCTCGATCAAGGTCGAGGTCATGGACGTAGGCGGCGTTGCCCGGTCAGAGGGCAAAGCCGTGCGCATTCTCGACAAGCGTCCGAAGGGCTAGACCGAAAACCTAGCCTAGCCGCAGGTGACCTTGGCGATTTTCCCTTCCGCGTCCAACACGATGTTGGTGCGGTTGGGGTTGGCATCCATCGTCACCGGGTCGCCCTCGGTATAGACGCGCTTGGGCTCGGACACGATGTTTGCCGCCGCGCGGGGACGGCCAATCAGACCCCACCAGCTGCCTTCTTTGCAGGATTCCGCCAGTGGCTTGGCAGGCGTGGGCGCTGTAGGCGTGCTGGAACTGCTAGAGTTACTAGACGGCTCGTTCACCGCGTCGATCACCGAATTGGGCAGGGGCTTGGGCTTGGTCGTGGAGGCGCGCGCTTCCGTCCGTGCGGGGCGTGGCGCGGTCTGTGTGGGCGGTGTTGTTGTGGCCGCCGGTGGCGTAATCTGCCCCCTCGGCGCAACCGGGGCCGGAATGGGGTTTTGCACCGGCGCTGTCGCCACTTCGGCGCAGCCCGCCACCAATAGGGGTGCCAAGAAAACTAATCTCATGTTCCAAACCTCGTTATTCGCGTGGCGTCGGAGCAAGGGCCGACCATCCCGCAACAGGTAGGTCCATCACGCGCGCCGCCAAGGGCAAGGCGCTTTGCATTTGCTGGAACCCGCCGATGGCCCTACTGTGAGGGCCAGAACACGGAGCCTTCTCGATGCGATTTTCCCTCAACCGCAAACGTTTCAAAGACCTGAGCGAACAAGAGGTGCTGGCACTGGCCATCTCCTCCGAAGAGGACGACGCGCGCATCTACCGCGACTATGCCGAAAGGCTGCGCGAGGCATACCCCGACAGCGCCGCCATCTTTGACGGGATGGCCGAGGAGGAGAATGAACACCGCCGCCGTTTGATTGACCTGCACCGGAGCCGTTTTGGAGAGGTCATCCCCCTCATCCGGCGCGAGCATGTTTCTGGCTACTACGCCCGGCGCCCGGTCTGGCTGATCGAGAACCTGTCGCTAGAGCGTATCCGGCAAGAGGCCGCCGCGATGGAACAGGACGCTGAACGGTTCTACCTTGCCGCCGCCGCGCGCACGTCAGACGCGGCGACACGGCAGTTGTTAGGTGATCTGGCCGCCGCCGAGGCAGGCCACCACGGCAGCGCGCAGGATTTGACCGAGAAACACCTTAACACCGACAGCCGCAGCGACGAAGACAGCCGCGCGCATCGGCAGTTTTTGCTGACATGGGTCCAGCCGGGGCTGGCGGGGCTGATGGACGGGTCAGTCTCTACCCTCGCCCCCATCTTCGCCACCGCATTTGCCACCCATAACACTTGGACGACCTTCCTCGTCGGCCTTGCGGCGAGCGTCGGGGCGGGCATCTCAATGGGCTTCACCGAGGCGGCATCGGACGATGGGGAACTGTCGGGCCGCGGCTCTCCAATCAAACGCGGGGTAGCCTCGGGCGTGATGACCACCGTGGGCGGGCTGGGCCACGCGCTGCCCTACCTGATCACCGACTTCTGGACCGCCACTGTCGTCGCGATCATCGTCGTCTTTGTAGAGCTTTGGGCCATTGCGTGGATCCAGAATAAGTTCATGGAAACACCCTTCTTTCGCGCCGCGTTCCAGGTGGTGCTGGGCGGCGCATTGGTCTTTGCCGCTGGGGTGCTGATCGGGTCAGGTTAAGGCAAAGAGCCATGCCCCATTGCACCCCAAGGGCGGGCTGGCTAATGCTTGACCCATGGTCGCGATCTTCCTGAAAACCCTGCCGTTCTTTGCGCTGATCGGCCTTGGCTACTGGGCCGGGCGCACGCGGTTTTTCTCAGCCGAAGCGACGGCCTATCTCACCAAATTCGTTTTCTATTTCGCCCTCTCGGCGATGCTGTTCCGCTTTTCCGCCAATCTCTCACTGGCCGAGGTTTGGGACAGCCGCCTTGTCGCCGCCTATCTTTGGGGCACGGCCTTCGTCTATGCTATCGCCAGCCTCGTCGGCTTCCTACGCCGGCTGGATGTGGCGACCAACGGGATCGAGGCGCAATGCGCCGTGATCGGCAACACCGGGTTTCTGGGCGTGCCGATGCTGACGCTGCTTCTGGGGCCAGAGGCGATCGGCCCCGTGCTGCTGGCGCTGACCGTCGACATGATCATCTTTTCCAGCCTCATCGTGATCCTGATCACCGGCTCCCGCGAGGGGCAGTTGCGGCTGGCGACGCTCAAGATCGTGGGACTGGGGCTGCTGAAAAACCCGATGATCGTCGCCATCACCTTGGGGTTCCTCTGGTCGGGCTTCGGCATCCCGATCCCCGTGCCGCTGAACGAATTCCTCGCCATCCTCGGCGGGGCTGCCACCCCCGGGGCGCTCTTTGCCATCGGCGCTTCGCTGGCTTCCAAATCCGCCGAGCGGATTGAGATCGCAGGCTGGCTGACCTTTTGCAAACTCGTGCTGCACCCGCTTTTCGTGGCCTTTGGTGCGCTGTTTCTTTTCGGCGTCGATCCCTACAAAGCCGGGGTTATCATCGCCACGGCCTCCCTGCCGGTCGCGGGCAATGTCTATATGCTCGCCCAACACTACGGCGTCGCCCCTCAGCGGGTCTCTGCCGCCATTCTCGTCTCAACCACAGTCAGTATCGTGACCGTCAGCCTTGTCGTAGGCTGGGTCTCGGCCCTGTGACACATTCAAGTTCGAAAGGAACGCTGCCATGAAAACCATCTCGGAAAACGCCTGTTTCGGTGGCACGCAGGGGGTTTACTCCCACAACTCCGACGCCTGCGGCTGCGACATGACCTTTGGCCTCTTCCTGCCCGCCGAAGCACAAGACGGCCCGGTGCCGGTGCTGTGGTATCTCTCGGGCCTGACCTGCACCCATGAGAACGCGATGACCAAGGCGGGCGCGCAGCTTTGGGCGGCGGAACATGGCATCGCTGTCGTCTTCCCCGATACCTCCCCGCGGGGCGAGGATGTGGCGGATGATGACGCTTACGACCTCGGCAAAGGCGCGGGGTTCTATGTGAACGCCACGCAGGAGCCTTGGGCCAAACACTACCAGATGTGGGACTATCTGGCCGAGGAACTGCCCGGCCTGATCGGTGAAAACTTCGCCCTCGATATGGAGCGCCAAGGCATCACCGGGCATTCGATGGGCGGCCACGGCGCGCTGACGCTGGCAATGAACCTGCCGGGGCGGTTCCTCTCGGTCTCGGCCTTTGCGCCGATCACCCACCCTACGTCGAGCGATTGGGGCAAGAAGCAACTCAGCGCCTATCTGGGCACGGATGAAAGCACTTGGGCAAAACACGACAGCACCCTGCTGATGCGCGAAAAGGGTTTCGACGGGCCGATCCTGATCGACCAAGGCGGCAGCGACCAGTTCCTCGACCTGCTGAAACCCGAAGCATTGGCCGAGGCCATGGCCGCCAAACGCCAGCAAGGCAGCTTCCGCATGCAGCCGGGCTATGACCACAGCTATTTCTTCGTGGCGAGTTTTATGGAAGATCACGTCGCCTTCCACGCCGACGCGCTCTATGCGGGCTGACCGATGACCGCGCTCTATATCGACGCCGACGCCTGCCCCGTCAAAGCCGAAGCCGAGCGGGTGGCGACCCGCCATAAGGTCAAGATGTTCCTCGTCTCGAACGGGGGCCTGCGCATGTCGCAAAACCCGCTGGTCGAGGTGGTGATCGTCCCTGATGGGCCCGACATCGCCGACATGTGGATCGCTGACCGCTGCGGCAAGGGGGATGTGGTGGTGACGGGGGATATCCCACTGGCCGCCAAATGCGTCGAGGCCGGGGCGCGGGTGCTGAAACACAACGGCGAAGCGCTGACACAGGCCAACATCGGCAACGTGCTGGCCACCCGCGATCTGATGACCGACCTGCGCGCCGCCGACCCCTTTCGCCAAGGCGGCGGCAAGGGGTTTACAAAGGCCGATCGCTCCCGCTTCCTAGAGGCATTGGAGCGGGAATTGCGCGCGGCAGCGCGGGGTTAGCCCCGCGTTTAGGAATTGATAGGGCAAGTGATATGACACCTCAGGCGGTCGTTTTCGACATCGGCAACGTATTGATCGAATGGCAACCCGAACGCTTCTACGACAGCGTCATCGGCGCAGACCGCCGCCGCGCCATGTTCGATGCCGTCGATCTGCACGGCATGAACGACCGCGTCGACAGCGGCGAAAACTTCCGCGACACGATCTATGCCATGGCCGAGGCGACGCCCGACTGGCGCGATGAAATCCGCCTCTGGCATGACCGCTGGATCGACATGGCCGCCCCGGTGATCGACCACTCCCTGCGGCTGATGAAAGCACTCCAGGCGCGCGGCGTGCCGGTCTTCTCGCTCACCAATTTTGGCATCCAAAGCTATGATCTAGCCGCGACCCACTACCCCTTCCTGCGTGAATTCGACCGTGATTTCATTTCCGGCCACCTTGGCATGATCAAACCCGCGCCGTCGATTTATGAAGCCGTGGAGCAGGGCAGCGGGCTGCCGCCCGAAGCGCTACTGTTCACCGACGACCGCGCCGACAATATCGCCGCCGCCGCCGCGCGCGGCTGGCAGACGCATCACTTTACCGGGTCACAGGGATGGGCCGACCGGCTCGTTCACGCCGGGCTGCTGGGCCGGGAGGAAGCCACATGACCGTGATCCCCAATATCTCTTTCGACGAAGGCGAGGCGCTACTGGACTGGATTGCGCTCACCGATGCGCTGGCCACGGGCCATGACCTGCCCAAGGCCGAGATTGGCGACACTTTCCTCTATCGCGGCAAGGACACGCTGCTCAGCCGCGCGGCATGGATCGACGGGCTGGGCATTGCGGTGAAATCCGCCACGATCTTCCCCGGCAATCCCGACCGCGAGGTACCGATGGTCAACGGCGGCGTGTCCCTCTTTGATGACGAAACCGGCACGCTCGCCGCGATCGTGGATTTCCACCTCGTCACCAAATGGAAAACCGCTGGTGACAGCCTGCTGGCCGCGCGGCGGCTGGCGCGACCCGACAGCGAGAACATCCTGATCGTCGGCGCGGGCACCCAAGGCCGCGCCCTGCACGCCGCCTATTCCGCCGCCTTCCCGCAGGCCCGTATCACGGTCTGGAACCGTACCGCGAAGAACGCAGAAGCCATGGCGGCTGAGCTAAAGATCAACGTAGCGACCGATCTGGAGCAGGCGGTGCGCGCCGCCGATATCGTGACCTCCGCCACCATGTCGACCGACCCGCTAATCATGGGCGACTGGCTGCAACCCGGCCAGCATATCGACCTCATCGGTGCCTACCGCCCCGACATGCGCGAGGTCGACGACACGGCGCTGCTGCGGTCGCGGGTCTTTGTCGACAGCTTCGACACCACGATCGGCCATATCGGCGAAATCAACATTCCGCTTGAGGCAGGCACCCTCACCCGCGACCATCTGATCGCGGATTACTACGACCTTGAGGTTTTCACCCGCCAAAGCGACGATGAAATTACCCTGTTCAAGAACGGCGGCGGCGCGCATTTGGACCTGATGACCGCGCGCCACATCCTTGAGCGCTGGCGGGCGCGTTAAGCGGTCACCAGCCCCTCCAACCGTTTCTCGCGGATCGGCAGGTGCACGATGGCGCTAAACGCCCCCACGGCCACACCGACCCACCAGACGCCGGTGTAGCTGCCATAGATGTCATACATCCGTCCACCCAGCCACACGCCGAGGAAGCTGCCCAACTGGTGGCTGAAAAAGACGATCCCATAAAGCGTGCCCATATAGCGCAGTCCGTAGATATGCGCGACGAGACCCGACGTGAGCGGCACCGTCGCCAGCCAAAGCGCGCCCATGCCGACCGAGAATAGGATCACCGTCACCGGGGTGATCGGAAACATGATAAAGGCCGCTGCGATCACCGTGCGCCCAACGTAAATCCCCGCCAGCAGGTACTTTTTGGAATAACGCTTGCCCGCCCAGCCCGCCAGCAAGGTGCCCGCGATATTGGCGAGCCCGATGAGCGAGATCGCCACCGCGCCAAGCGCCGAGGTGGTGGTGATGCCGATGTTGTGCAGCACACCCCCGGCCAAGATTGGGCCGCACATCTCGGTCACGAAGGCCGGGAAATGCGCGGTGATGAAGGCGAGTTGATACCCGCAGGAAAAGAAGCCCAGAAAAATCAGCGTATAGGACGGATCGCGGAAGGCTTTGCCGAGAATTTGGCCCATCGACTCCTCAAGCTCGGCGCGGCTGGCCATCGCAGGCGCGCGCATCATCGGCAGGGTCAGCAGCATCGCAAGGATCACCCCCGCGAAACTGACAAAGGTCATCTGCCAAGACATGAAGCTGAGCATCCACTCCGCCACCGGCGCGCCAAAGACCTGTCCCGCACTGCCCGCCGCCGTGGCAATCGCCAGCGACATGGAGCGGTTGTCGTCCGACGCGGCGCGGCCCACCACAGCCAAGATCACGCCGAACCCGGTCCCCGCGATGCCAAAACCCACCAGCCACGCATAGGTCTGATGCTCAATCGGTGAGGCGGAATTGGCCGAGAGCAGCAGACCCACGGCATAGACGACCGCTCCGATGATGATCGCCTTTCGGTCGCCAATCTTTTCCGCCAGCGCCCCAAAGATCGGCTGACCGATGCCCCAGGCGAGGTTCTGGATCGCGATGGCGAGGGAAAACTCGCTGCGCGCCCATGCGAATTCTTCGGCAATCGGAATCTGGAAGACACCGAAAGAGGCCCGCACGGCAAAGCTGACCATGATGATGATACAACCGACCATCAGGACCGGGGTGAACAGGGGCGCGCGGCTTTGCATGGAGGAAATCCTTTCCGCGGCAGATTATGAGTTTCCCCGCCGCCGTCAATTGCGCATCCCCAAAGGCTGGCCAGCTTGCCCGCGCTGCCGTAAACCCTATTCAACAAAGCGAACGGGATCCCCCATGGACGAGATCGACAATAAGATCATCGCAGAACTGCGGCGCGACGCACGCATGTCCTATTCCGCGCTGGCGGCCACCACGGGTCTGTCGCGGGTGACGGTCCGGGCGCGGGTCGAACGTCTGGTCAGTTCCGGCGCGATCTTGGGCTTTACGCTGATCCTGAAAGAAGACATGCGCCACAGCCCGATCCGAGGCCATACGCTCTTGGCCATCGAAGGGGCGGGCACCGACCGGATCAAGCGTATCCTCGCGGGCATGCCCGCCGTGCAGGCGATCCATGCGACCAATGGCAAATGGGATTTGATCGTCGAAACGGGGACCGAAACCGTCGAAGAGTTGGACAGCGTGCTGGGCCAAATCCGCCGCATTCAGGGGGTGAGTTCCAGCGAGACGAACCTGCTGCTGGCCACCCAGATGACGGTCACGAAATAGCCTACTCGGCAGAGAGCACCACCACCTCAACCCGGCGGTTCTGCTCGCGGCCCGCTTCGGTTAGGTTGCTGGCCCGCGGCGCGAGATAGCCGGCACCCTGCGCCTCGACCCGGCCGGGGGCTACGTCATAGCTCTGCACCAATCGGTCCCGCACCGCCTCGGCCCGTCTGCGCGACAGGGCGGTGTTGGCGTCCAGACTGCCCACCGCGTCGGTATGCCCGACCAGCGCGATGCGCAGATCCGGCTCGGCCTTGAGCAACTCGGCCAGCCGCTCAAGCGTGGCAAAGGGGCCGGGACCAAGCGCAGAGGTGCCGGTCTCGAACTCCAGCCGGTTGAGCACCAGATGGCCGTCGACCTTCAGGGTTTCTGCGAAATCGCCCGTCGCAGTGGCAAGCGGCACCTCGGCAGTCGCCTCTGGCGTGATGGGGGTGCTTTCCCCTTCGGGCGCATCGCCGCTTCGGGCTTGGATGATCTGCACATAGGCCGAGGTCGCCGCCGTGCTGGCAAGGATGCTGATCGCCTCGGTCGGCGTTCCGTCCTCGCCCCGGCGCAGGGCGGTGATGAAGTGGAAAGCCCGCAGGTTCACATACATGTTCGGCCCCGGCAGCACCTCCACGGCAAAGCGGAAATCGAACCCGCCGCATTCCCGCGCGGCACAGTCGAGCACGATGTCAAATCCCGCTTCGCCCAGCTGTCGCCGCAGCGGGCGCATCACCTGCAAGGCGGTCAGCCCCGGCGTGTCCATCCGCCACGCAGCGCGGCGCACGCTGCCATCTACATTGACCCGCGCCACCTGCCCTTCGGCATAGACCCCGACCGGCGCCGCAAAGCGGTCCGGCGCGGTGTTACGCTCTGCCGTCAGGCGCGCGGTGCTGGGCAGCGCCAGCTCAAGTGCCGCCGCCGGGGCCGCCAGCAGCACCCCGATTAGAGCCGCAGCAACCCCCGCCCGGCTCATCGCGCCTGCGCGTGGTAATCGTCGTTCGGGCGCATGTCGGTGGCACTGGCCACCCGGTTGGTCATGTTGAAGAACCCGGCCACACTGGCGATGTCAAAGATATCCCGGTCAGTGAACCCCGCATCGCGCAGCGCCTGACGGTCGGCCTCTTCGATCTTGGCGCTCGCCTCGGTCAGCTTTACCGCGAAATCCAGCATGGCGCGTTGTTTGGCGGTGATCTTGACCACACGGTAGTTCATCACCAGCGCCTCGCCCAATTGCGGATCGCCCGACATTTCGCGCACCGCTGCGCCATGGGCCACAAGGCAGTAGTAGCATTTGTTGACCGAAGACACCGCCACCGCGATCATCTCACGCTCAAGCTTGCTGAGTGCACTGTCACCCAGCATCAGATCGTTATACATGCCCGCAAAAGCGTTCAGCTTGTCGATGTCAAAGGCATAGGCCCGCAGGACATTCGGCACCATTCCGAGCTTTTCCTGACAGATGTCGAAATATTTCTGCGTCGCTTCGGGCAGCGGATCGACCATTGGCAGATCAAGGGCGGTGGGCGTGTCGTTGGCCATGGTCTTATCCTTTACTCAGTGCATTGACGGTAATGATAGTGCCCGACCGGGGCAAAGCCCAGTTTGGCGTAAAGCGCCTGCGCGCGGGCATTCGTATCCACGCAGAGCACCGAAAGCCGCTTAGCCCCTTGGGCCTGCCCCCAATGGGCGGCGGCGCGCATGATCCAAGTGGCCACGCCTTGGCGCTGTTGATGCGGCAGCACTTCGACGGCGTGCACCATGCAGATGTCCTCGTGCACCCCGGCAAAGGCCACGCCTGCGGGTTTCTCGTTCCAGCGCGCAAGGATGCCTGTTTTGGTCGCGGCGCGGTCCATCACGGCAAGACGCGCAGGGCCGACCCCTCCGGCGGCCCAGACCTCGGCCATGATCGCCAGCGGCTCCCAAATGCAAAAGGCGGTGACCGGGGGCATCGGCACATCTGTCAGCCGGGTAATCGGCGCGCTCAGCACCGTGACCGGGTCGACCACCTCGTAGCCCCGCGCGGCCAGCAGCGCGTCGAGTTCATCTTCACCCGCGCGGACCATGAAAAGCGGGCGCTGCTCCATCTTGCGCATCGCCGCTTCGGCAGCCGGAATATCGGTATCGGAGATCGCCCCACGCGCTGTCGCCGCCGAGACCCGTTTCCCGCCGCCCTGCCCTTCGCGCAGGGTCCATGGCCCGTGATCAAACCGCCGCGCGGCGGGCCATGTCGCGTCGCCCGCGTCGAAAAACGCCTGCGCCTCGCTCATGCGAAGGCAGCCTTGAGCTTGACCATCGCCGCTTCGACCATCCCCGGATCGCTGCCCCGGATCACCACATGCGCACCAAAGACACCGTCCTTTTGAAACGGGTAGCTGCCCATCGACAGATGCGGGTATTCCTCGGCCAGCGCCCCCAAAGGCCCGGCGATATCGCCCTCGCCCCGGTCGATGCGCAGGGTCTCACTGATCAGGGGTTGGCCGCCTATGAGCCCCGGCAGGACGCTGGCAACCATCGCCTGAAAGACCGTCGGCACCCCGGCCATGACATGCACGTTCTCAACCACAAAGCCCGGCGCGGCAGAGACCGGGTTTTCGATCAGCGCGGCGCCCTCAGGAATACGCGCCATGCGCAGGCGGGCGTTGTTCATCTGGGTGCCCGCGCGGGCGTAGTGTTCGGCCAGTATCTCGCGCGCATCGTCGCGCACGTCGATATCACGGTTAAAGGCGGCGGCGATGCAATCGGCGGTAATATCATCATGCGTGGGCCCGATGCCGCCCGAGGTGAAGACATGGGTATAGGCCGATGACAGCGCCTGCACGGCGGCGATGATCGCGCCATGATCATCCGACACCACGCGCACCTCCTTGAGGTCGATCCCCACTTTCGTCAACTCTCCCGCAAGGTGATGCATATTGCTGTCGCGGGTCCGGCCCGAGAGGATTTCGTCGCCGATCACGATCATCGCGGCGGTGGGGTTTGACATGGGGGCGGCTCCTTGAGGATGGCGTCCCTTCGGTATAGGCCGCGCCTCATGCGCTTTCAAACCCAACTTGTCCCCGCCCGGCTGATCCGCCGCTACAAACGCTTTCTGGCCGATTGCAGGCTGGAAGATACGGGCGAGGAAGTGATCGCCCATTGCGCCAACCCCGGCTCGATGATGGGGCTGGCGGAACCGGGCAGCCGGATTTGGCTGGAGCCGAACGACGATCCGAAGAAAAAGCTGAACTACGGCTGGCGGTTGGTGGACCATGAGAACGGCCATTTCACCGGCGTCGACACCGCCCTGCCCAACCGTGCGATGAAAGCGGCGCTGATCGCGGGTGAGGTGACGCCACTGGCCGCCTATGCCGAGGTACGACCGGAGGTGAAATACGGCGAAAACTCCCGCATCGACTTTCTGCTGCGCGGTGATGGCCTGCCCGATGCCTATGTCGAGGTGAAATCGGTCACCCTCTCACGCGAAACGGGTCTGGCCGAATTCCCCGACAGCGTCACCACACGCGGGGCGAAACATCTGGGCGAACTGGCGCGGATGGCGCAGGCCGGGCACCGCGCCGTGCTGCTCTATCTGGTGCAACGCACCGATTGCACGCAGATGACCCTTGCCGCCGATATCGACCCGACCTACGCCGCCGCGTCCCAAGCCGCGCGGGCGGCGGGGCTGGAAATCTACGCCATCGGCACCCATATCACGCCCCAAGCCGTCACACTGGCGCAACCGATCCCCTTTGCGGGCTGAGCTGCACTGGCCCTTGCCGGAAAGCCACGCTAAATAGGAGCGAACACAAGGATGGAGAGAGCGGTGAACAACGCACACCGAGGCCGCCAGACGCGCGACGGCATTCGCATTTACGAGCCTTCGGATCACGCCGGGATGCAAGCGGCGGGCCGTCTGGCCGCCACGATCCTCGACGAGATCGCAGAGCATGTCTTCCCCGGTCAGACCACCGGGGAGCTTGACCGCCTGATCGAAGAGAAGGTCAACGCCGCCGGTGCGAAATCCGCGACGATCGGCTACAAGGGCTATCAGCATGCGAGCTGCATCTCAGTGAACCATGTGGTTTGCCACGGGATCCCTAGCGACAAGAAGCTGAAAGACGGCGACATCCTGAACATCGACGTGACCGTGATCGTCGATGGCTGGTTCGGCGACACCAGCCGGATGTATGTGGCGGGCAAGCTTTCGCGCAAGGCCGAGCGTTTGATCAACGTGACCCACGACAGCCTGATGCGCGGGATTGAGGCAGTGAAGCCGGGCAATACCTTTGGCGACATCGGCCATGCCATCCAGACATTTGTCGAAGTCCACCGCATGTCCGTCGTGACCGATTTCTGCGGGCACGGGCTGGGGCAG
Source organism: Sulfitobacter sp. OXR-159 (assembly GCF_034377145.1). Lineage (NCBI taxonomy): Bacteria > Pseudomonadati > Pseudomonadota > Alphaproteobacteria > Rhodobacterales > Roseobacteraceae > Sulfitobacter > Sulfitobacter sp. OXR-159. Next base: position 367,795 of record NZ_CP139707.1, on the reverse strand, counting down.
GTCTTTCACGCGCCGCCCAACGTGCTGCACTATGGCCGCCCCGGCACCGGTGCTGTGCTTGAGCCGGGCATGTTCTTTACCATTGAGCCGATGGTGAACCTTGGTCGGGCCGAGACCAAGACCCTCGCCGACGACTGGACCGCCGTCACCCGCGACAAATCCCTCTCGGCGCAGTTCGAGCATTCGGTCGGCGTGACCGAAGATGGTGTGGAGATTTTCACCCTCTCGCCCGGCGGCTTGTTCCACCCGACTTATAAAACCGACTGAAACGCTGCGGGGGCACGGCCCCCGCACGCCTATGCGTCGATGGCGACCAAATGGTTGTCCCACGCGCGGCTGGCTGTGGTCAGCCGCGATAGCGTAGCCTCTTGCAGTGACAGGATACCGCCAAGCCCATCCGTGGCGACAAAGCCGCCGCGGCCCGGCGCCAGCCCGCAGACATCGGCACGGCGGTGGCTGGCGAGGAAAGCACCTTTGCTGTCAAACAGATGCAGGCGCCCGCCCCGGGGGGAGGTGATACCGACCGCCCCGCCATCTGCCGCGAATGCCACGCTGCCCGCGTAGCCCTGCATCGCGATTTGCTCGGCCAGATCGGCCTCGGCCAAGATGGGCTCTTCCCCGCGCCGGTGCAGCCCCAGCAGCGGCACACCGTCACCCGGCTCCCCTTGCCATTGCATCGCAAAAGCCACCTGCCCGTCTGGTGCCAAGGCCAGATGACGGATCGAGTTCTTGTGCAGGTCATTCGGCAGTTCGACCTGCTCCAGCATTTCGCCCGAGAGACTGACATAGGACAGGTTGGGCCGCATCACGTCGATGTTCAGCTTCTCCCGGCCGCTGTCGGGATGGGTGCGGATGCCGCCATTGGCCACCACCAGCACATCCTCGGACCTGCGGCGGATTTCATGCGGGCCGATCCCGCCTGACGCGATCTCTCCGATCCGGGCATAGCCCTTTGCGCGGGACCACAGTCCGATGCGCCCTTTGCCTGTGTCGATCTCGTTCTCGCTGGTGGCGAGGATGGCCCCGCCCTGCAAAAACGCCCCATGCCCGTAGAAATGCCGCCCCACCGGCGCGTCGAGCCGGTGGGCCACACGGCCCTTTTCACAGTCGATCACCAATGCAAACCGCCCCGGACGGCGGGCAAAGGCCACGGCCTCCGGCGCCGTGGGATGCGCGGCGGCGGCATGGCCCCGGTCGGGCAGCGGAATGCGGAAAATGTCGTGGCCCGTCCCGTCCAGCCCGAAAAGCGCATAGGCCCCCGAAGGGTCACGCGCGGCGGCAAGGTAGGCAGGGCTGCCAGCGGCGGCCCAACCCATCGCCGGCAAGCTCGACGCGGCGGCGAGACCGGCAAGGAAGTGGCGGCGCGACGGCATCAATCGCCATCCGCCGAGTTGAACCCGACGGAAACGCCAAGCGCAGGGGCGATCTCTGCCCCCACCGCCTCGGCAATGGCGCGCACATCGTTTTGCAGCGCCTCGACCCGGATACGGCTGATCGGATCGGCCACCCCGGCAAAGACCGGGTCTTCCAAGCCGCGGGCGGCGATGAGCGCGCGGTCAAAGGCGGCGTCGGTTTCAGGCGTGGGCTGGTCCGACAGGGTGCGCGCAAAGTCCCGCAATGCTTCAAGCGATAACACCACATTGCGCAGGCTGCGACCCGAACGGCGCGCCTCGGCCACCTGCGGTTTGGGGGCGTCAAAACTGCCCATTGGGCGGCCCAAACGTTGATCGGCGACGAACTCCAACCCGGTGGCGAGGGCGGTGTAAAGCGCCTGTGACGCCTCGCGCGGGCTGAGGAAACGGCTGTTCCCCGCCTCCCCGGCGCTGCTGAGCGTCGTGGCGAAATCCTCACGCCATGCGGTGTCGACCTCGCGCCCCAGCACGGCCAGATCGGCCGCCATCGCGCGGGCCAGTGCGCAGCTATAGCTGTTAGCCTCGTAGCCCGCGAAGTCATCATCATAGAGCAGCCGTTCCAGCGCAAAGAGCCCGCGCGCGGCGATGGAGACTTCGGCGTATTCCCCGCTTGTCGCGATTGGGTCTTCCTCGGCCACCAGTCTCGCCACGCTGCGCCCCACCATGCCGCGCGTGTCGGGCCAAAAGGCGATGGCCAGCCCGCGCCCGTCTTCCTCCAACGGGCCAAGGGTCAGATGCGCGATGCCGAGCCATGCGTCGAAAGCCTCTTGATAGGCCGGGCGCAGGGCCGTGTCGGTGCAATTGGCCTGCGCTGCAGCGTCGAGCGCCGCAGTGGCAGAGGCAAAACGGGCGGTGCCGGGCAGCGCGTGGTCTTGGATCACCTCCTCCACCCCGGCGAGGGCGGGGGCGGCGGTCAGAAGGAATGTGGCGGTCAGCAGGCTGCGCATCAAAGGCTCTCCAGATAGCGGATCAGGGCGTCACGGTCGGCTTTGGGCATCTCCACCACGGCATCACGGGCGGGCTGTGCTTCGCCGCCGTGCCAGAGCACCGCTTCAAGCAGCGACCGCGCGCGCCCGTCGTGCAGGAATTGGGTATGCCCGTTGACCTGCTCGGTCAAGCCGATGCCCCAGAGCGGCGCGGTACGCCATTCGCGACCATTCGCGCGGCCCTCGGGACGGTCGTCGGCCAGCCCTTCCCCCATGTCATGGAGCAAAAGATCGGTCATCGGCCAGATCAGTTGGAAGCTCTGCTCGGGCTGGTCCTCCAACCGTTCGGTCACGAATTTCGGCTGGTGGCAAGAGGTGCAGCCGACCTCATGGAACACCGCCTTGCCGCGCAGCACCTCAGGCGCGCCGACATCGCGGCGGGCGGGCACGGCAAGGTTGCGGCTGTAAAAGGTCACCAGATCAAGACCTTCGGCGTCAATCTCTGTCCCGCGCGCGTCACCGTCCCCATGCGGGGCCTCGCGGCAAGCGGTCTGTTCGGTGGTGCAATCGCCCCATGCTGCGTCGAAGATGGGGGATGAAATGCCGATGTCCCCCGCAAAGGCGCTGGCGGATTGTTCGCGGATCGTCGGCGCGCCGGATTTCCAGCCGAAACGGCCCAGCATCGGGCGCGCGTGCTCAAAGGACCAGACGATCTGCGCCCGACCAGAGATGCCATCGCCGTCGGCGTCTTCGGGGTCGGCCAGTGCCAAGATATCCGCCGCCGGGATCGCCTCCAACAAGCCCAAACCGATCATCGGCGGGGCCACACGGGGGCTGAGCATCGCGCCATCGGCCAAGGGACCATACCCGAGGTCTTCGGCACTGTAGCTCGGGCGGCGCAGGCTGGCGGTCTCTCCCTCGGAGAGCGCGACCTCCACCTCTTCATAGCGCAGGCCCAGCCGGTATTCCGCCGGATGCCCCGCCACCCCGAAATCCTGCAATTGCCCGCCATAGACCGGATCGGGCCGCGTGCGCGGGGTGGTATCGCCCACCGAAAGCAGGAACGCCTCGATCTCGCTCATTGCCTCTTCGGGGGCGGTGGGGACCGAGATGCGCAGGAACATCGACACCGCGTCATCCTCAGGCCCCTCGGGCGGATGACCGCGCCCGTCTTTCAGGTGGCAGCGCTGGCAAGAGCGCGCGTTGAAAAGCGGCCCCAGCCCGTCAGACGCGAGCGTCGAAGACGGCGATGACACCCAGAGTTTTTTGAACAAACCATTGCCGACCTTAAAGTCCAACTCCCGCTCGAAAGGAATGTTACCCGAGGGCAGCGAAAACGCATCGGCATTGCCGCGCGGGCTGACTGTGGCGGCCCCTGCCGGGTTCGTCTCAAACGGCTCGGGCTTATCAAATTCTGTCGCGGGGGCCGTGACTGTGGCAATCCGGGCGGCCTCTTCGGCGGTGCGGGGAATGACCTTGAGATGCGGTTCCTCCAGTGCTTGCGGGGCGGCGGCGGCCATGCTCGCGGCGGCCACCGTGAGCATCGGAATGAGGAATCGCATGTGGAATGCCTTGGATAAGCGGCAGGCCCAGAACCGGGCCTGCCATTCGAAGTTACTTGCTGTCGTCTGTCGGCTTGGCTTGAAGCTGGCCATAGACGGCCTCGCCCAGTTCGGCCTGAAGCGACAATTGCGTTTCGAGGAAGTCGATATGCCCTTCCTCGTCGGCAATCAATTCCTCGAACAGGTTCTTTGAGACGTAATCGCCCACCTGATCGCAGTGATTGCGCGCCTCAATGTACAGGGTGCGGGCCTCATGTTCGGCGGCCAGATCGGACTCAAGACATTCCTTGACCGTTTCACCGATGCGCAGCGCGTCCAGCTTTTGCAGGTTGGGGTGCCCTTCAAGGAAGATGATCCGTTCGATCAGCTTGTCGGCGTGGTTCATCTCTTCGATGCTTTCCTCGCGCGATTTATCGGCAAGCCGACCATAGCCCCAGTCTTCTTGCAGCCGGTAATGCAGCCAGTACTGGCTCACGGCTGTCAATTCGCTGCGCAATGCTGCGTTGAGATATTCGATGACCTTGTCGTCGCCCTTCATGAACCTGTCTCCTTGTTTGGTTTTGCCTGACTTAGAGTGGTTGTCAGCACAGGCACGGAAAAGTTGCCATTTCCGCGCATGGTAGACAAGAACAGAGGCATGCAACCGCCACAATCGGCTGCTTTGCCCAAGGCACGGTAGATTTTGCCCGCAGTAATGACCGTGCGCGCATCGGAGGCGCGCATCCAGTCGATGGCATTGTTGATGTCGCGATCGGTGATGTTCTGACAGTGACAAACAATCATGGTTTTGCGTATTCCTTGGCTGGCCCCGGGCCGCCGCAGCGGCCCAGAGGAAGGGTTAGGATTACTGGAAGACCGCCTCCGGCGCGTCGAGGCTATCGGAGCCTTCAAAGGCGATTTCGTCACCGCCCAGAACCGTCACGGCACGCTCGATGGCGCGGGTCTGGTTCACCAGCGCATCGACCGCGCCCATGATCAGCGCTTCGCCTTCGGCATTGCCGCGCTCAAGCATCATGTCATAGCTGAACCCCGCTTCGGCGGCGGTTTTGATCTGGCCCAGTTCCACCATGGAGGCGTTCAGCTTGGCGCGCAGGTCTCCGTCGACGCTGGCATCGGCGCTGGCCAAAAGGTCAGACAGCGATGCGCCGGAAACCACGCGACCATCGACGCGCAGGTATTCGCCCAGATAGACGTTCCGCACGCCCAAACCGTCGTAGTAGTGGCTGTTGTGGGTGTTGTCCGAGAAGCAATCATGCTCTTCTTCGGGGTCGTTGAGCATGACGCCCAGCTTCATCCGTTCCCCGGCCTGTTCACCGTAGGAGAGCGAGCCCATGCCGGTCAGGATCGCGTCGATCCCGGCGTCTTCGTCTGCCAGCACGGCAGCGCGTGCCTCACCGCCATCGGCCCATTGACCGGCCATCCATTCCAGATCGCTGACCAGCAGATCGGTCGCGGCTTTCAGGTATTGCCCACGGCGGTCGCAGTTGTCGCCGGTGCAGTCTTCGCCGGTCGCGTAGTCGGTCCAAGGACGGTTGCCCGCGCCATGCTCAGTCCCGTTCAGGTCTTGGCCCCAGAGCAGGAATTCGATGGCGTGGTAGCCGGTGGCGACATTGGCCTCGACTGCGCCCGCCTCATGCAACTGCCCTTCGAGGAGCGCAGGCGTGATCTCGGTGGCGTCCACCTCTTCCCCGCCCAGTGTGAAGGTCGGGTTGGCGATGACGTTCAGAACCGCCAATTGGTTTTCATCCGTCTCGCCGCCATAGGAGGCATCAACATAGTCGATCAGACCTTCGTCCAGCGGCCATGCGTTTACCTTGCCTTCCCAGTCATCGACGATGGCGTTGCCAAAGCGGAAAACCTCGGTCTGCTGGTAGGGCACGCGGGCGGCCAGCCATGCGGACTTCGCGGCCTGAAGCGCTTCGGCCGAGGGGGTGGCGATCAGCGTCTCGACGGCGGCTTGCAGCGTCTGCGCGGTGGTCAGGCTGTCTTCGTAGCCCGCCTGTGCGATGTCGGCATAGGTGCCCAGCACCTCGGCCTTGTCTTGTGCAAATGCCGGAGCGGCGGCGCATGTGATCAGCGCAATGGCCGTGGTCGCCTTGAGGCGCATCGGATGTCCCTCCTTGAAAATCACCATAGTCCCGACACAGGCGCGGCGGGCCTTCGAGCAATAGGTGACTTATTCTGTCGGAAAAGACAAGGATCAACCTGAGAGGGGATAGCGCTCGGCAAAAAGCTGTTAGCTTGCAGCCCTTTGCAGCAGCGTCACATGGGTATCGCCGTATTTGCGCGTGTCGATCCGGGCGAATCCCTCGGGCGCGTGCATGGGCGCGTTTTCCTCCCAAACGATCATCGCGCCGGGCGCAAACCAACCGCCTTCGGCTGCCGCAACAAGCGCCTTTTGCCCCATGGATTTGCCATAGGGCGGGTCAAGGAAGACCAGATCGAGAGGGTCCTGCGTGCATGGCCCCAGCCGCGTCGCGTCATTGCGCAGCAGCCGCGTTTCCGCCTCTGCCTCTAGTTTGCGCATGTTCTCCCCGATCAACTGCTGACCTGTCCGGCCATTCTCAACAAAGCAGACCGACACAGCACCGCGCGACAGGGCCTCGAACCCAAGCGCGCCGGTGCCTGCGAACAGGTCCAACACCCGCGCGCCCTCGATCACATCGTGATGGGTCAACATCGAAAAAAGGCTCTCGCGCACCCGGTCGGAGGTCGGTCGCAGATGCGCCCCGGCGTCGCCCTTGCCAAGCGCGGCAAGCGGTCGGCCACGGTATTTCCCAGCGATAATCCTCATGGTTTCAGCAATGCCTTTAGGTCTGTCTGAGAGTCCGCGACCAAAGCCGGGTCTGGCGATTTTCCCGCTTCGATCAGCCGTTTGCCCACCATATAGCCGCGCGGATCGTTCGCGGCATCGACGGCCAGCAACGTTTCGCCAAGGTAGTACCAGAACGAGGCGCTGCCTTCGCCAAGGCGGGTGACCACGCGGTCATAGCCTGCGTTCAGCCCGGCGATTTGCAGCTTCACGTCATATTGGTCCGACCAGAACCACGGTTTGGCAATGTATTCCTTACCCGCGCCGAGGATGTTTTCAGCGACCACCTCGGCCTGATCGATGGCATTGGGCACGCTTTCCAACCGGATACGCCCGCCGCGATAGGGGAAAGAGGTGCAATCCCCCGCCGCCCAGATGCCCGGCACACTCGTGCGGCCCTGTGCGTCGACCTTGATGCCGTTGTCGATCTCGATCCCTGCTGCCTTGGCCAGCGCGATGTCGGGCTCGATGCCCACGCCGGTGATGACGAAATCGGCGGCAATCTCTGTCCCATCGCTCAGCCGTGCGCCGGTGACGTGGCCTTCGCCCAACAGCCGCTCCAGCCCCACGCCTTCGCGCAGCGTAACACCGTGGCCTTCATGCAGGGCGCGGAAATAATCACTGGTCTCGGGCGCTGCGACGCGCTGCAGGATGCGGTCGGCCATTTCCACCAGCGTGACCTCAAGCCCCAGCTTGGCCGCGACGGCCGCGGCTTCCAGCCCGATGTAGCCACCGCCGACGATCAGAACCTTCGCGCCCTTTGAGAAACGCGGCGCCATGGCATCCACATCCGCCAGATCGCGCACGGTAAAGACGCCTACCAGATCGCCGCCAATCGCCGCCGGTAGCCGACGCGGGAGGGAGCCGGTAGCGAGCACCAGTTCGTCATAGGCGATCTGCCCGACAGTGGTGGCAAGAACGCGCGTTTCAGGGTCAATCGCGGTAACGCGGCAATCGGTCTTGAGCGCGATCCCTTGGTCGGCATAGAAAGCCTCGGGCCGCAGAAACAGCCGCTCCAGTGTCATATCGCCCAGCAGATACCCTTTGGACAGCGGTGGCCGTTGGTAGGGCGGGCAAGGCTCGGCCCCGATCAGGGTGATCTTGCCCTCAAACCCGCCATTGCGCAGTTTGGCCACGCAAGAGGCCCCCGCCTGCCCGGCTCCGATCACCACCACATGCTGCATTTGCCACCCTCCGATTGATCTGGTCTCAGTCGCGGTCAAAGCCTATATCTGGCCCCAAGACAACCGCAATGACAGGAGAGGCTATCCCATGACGATTTCTCAAGGTTCGACGCTGCCGGACGCGAAACTGGTTCAGATGGGCGCGGATGGGCCCGAGCCGGTGCAGATGGCCGACAAGCTCAAGGGCCGCAAAGTGGTGATCTTTGCCGTGCCGGGTGCGTTCACGCCCACCTGCCACTCTGCCCATGTGCCGAGCTTCGTGCGCACCAAAGATCAGTTCGACGCCAAAGGCGTGGATGAGGTGATCTGCGTCTCCTGCAACGACCCTTTCGTGATGAAAGCTTGGGGCGAAGCGACCGGCGCGAGTGAGGCCGGAATCACCATGTTGGCCGACGCCAGCAGCGCATTCACCCGCGCCATCGGCATGGAGTTCGACGCCGAAGGTGCCGGGCTGGTCGGCCGGTCCAAACGCTATGCGATGCTCGTCGAAGACGGCAAGGTGACACTGTGGCAGCCCGAGGAAAGCCCCGGCACCTGCGAGATTTCCGGCGGCGAAGCACTGCTGGACAATATGTAAAATGCGAACGCCCGGCCAGATTGGCCGGGCGTTTTGCTGATAGGGGTGCCCCGCGAAGGGCCACAGACGCGAAGGCCTATTCCGCAGCCTGCACGATGGTGCGTGTGGGGAACGGAATATCCACCCCGCCTTCATCCAACGCCTCTTTGACCTTGCGGGTCATATCGGCCTTGAAGGCAAAATAATCCCCCGCGCTGCACCAGACCCGCACAAGGAAATCGACCGAACTGTCGTTGAGATTGTTCACCTGAATGAAGGGCTCAGGATCGGCATGGGCGCGTTCATCCGCCATGATCGTGCTGCGAATGATCTCTTCGGCGGTCTTGAGGTTCGCGCCATAGCCCACGCCAAAGGTCCATTCCGCACGGCGGGTCGGGTTGACGGAATAGTTGGTGATGACATTGCCCCAAACCTCAGAGTTCGGCACGATGACCTGCACATTGCTGAGGTCGGCCAGCACCGTATAGTTCAGGTTGATCTGTTTGACCGTGCCCATCTCGCCCGCGATCACCACGAAATCGCCGATCTTGATCGGACGAAAGAGGATAAGCATGACCCCGGCGGCCACGTTCGACAGGGTGCCCTGCAGGGCCAGACCAATCGCCAGACCCGCCGCACCGATAACCGCCACGACCGAAGTCGTCTTGACCCCGAAAGTGTTGAGCACGAACAAAACGGTAAAGCCCAGCACCACATAACGCACGATGGAAGCCAGAAATTCGAACAGCATCTCGTCGAGGTGCTTGTTCCGCTTGCCAAGGTTTTCGACACGGTGTTGCAGCCAACTTGAGATGACCCACCCCAGCAACAGGATCACAATCGCGCCGATCACCGAGCCTGCCGCGCTGGCAAGGAACTCCAGCGTCAGCAGATCGGCAATCGTCTTGCCCTGCCACAGTTCCGTTTCAAACAAATCTTGCATCCGGTCTCTCCGTCAGTCTTTCCCGGCCCCAAAGAGACCATCCATCTTGCGCGCCAATTTCGCGTCGAGCGAGCTTAGCCCATCCACGTCATGGGTGATCAACGTCACCTCCACGCGGTTGTAAACATTGCTCCATTCGGGATGGTGATTCCACTTTTCCGCCCAAATAGCCACCCTTGTCATCCAGCCAAAGGCGTCGGCGAAATCCTTGAACTTGAACGTCTTGTGGATCGCATCCCGGCTTTCGACCATTTCCCAGCCGGTATTGAACAGCGGTTGCAGCAGCGTCTTGCGGGTCTCGATGCTTAATCTCTCGGTCATTCTTGTTCCTCGATCGTCGTCTTTTTGAAGGGGCCGTAGTCGGTCAGCACGCTGATCTCTTCGTCCACGGCGTCGCGTGCGGCCTGCAGATACTCCCCCACGGCAGAGGCAAAGCCCGGATCGCGCATCCAATGCAGCGACCATGTGGGGGACGGCAGATAGCCGCGCGCGAGCTTGTGTTCGCCCTGCGCGCCCGCCTCTACACGGGAAAGCCCATGGGCGATGGCGAAATCCATGGCGCGATAATAGCACAGTTCGAAATGCAGAAAGGGGTGGTGTTCGGTACAGCCCCAGTAGCGGCCAAAGAGCGTCTCGCGCCCGATGAAGTTCAGCGCCCCGGCAACCCAACGCCCGTCACGTTCGGCCAGCACCAGCGCGATATCGTCGCGCAGGTTTTCTTGCGCGTGGTCAAAGAATTCCCGCGTGAGGTAAGGCGAACCCCATTTCCGCGCGCCGGTGTCTTGGTAGAACTGCCAAAAGGCATCCCAATGTTCGGGTTCGATCTGATCGCCAGTGAAGGTGTGGATCGTGCCGCCAAAATCCTGCGCCTGTGCGCGTTCTTTGCGGATGTTCTTGCGCTTGCGCGAAGACAGGCTGGCGAGGAAACCGTCGAAATCCGCATAGTCGCGGTTGCGCCAGTGAAACTGCTGGCTTTTGCGGCTCATCAGGCCCAGTGCTTCGGCCCGGGCGACCTCCTGCTCGGTGCAAAAGGTCACATGGAGCGACGACAGCGCGTTATTATCGGTCAGCTGCACCGCGCCTTGAACCAGCGCGGCGGTGCCCGCCTCTTCAAACCCGGGCCGCACCAAAAAGCGCCGCCCGGTGGCGGGGGTGTGGGGCACGGCGATCTGCAGTTTGGGGTAATACCGCCCGCCCGCGCGCTCATAGGCATGGGCCCAATTGTGGTCGAAGATATATTCGCCTTGGCTGTGCGATTTGGCATACATCGGCGCCACGGCGATCACTTGGCCCGCAATCCGCGCGGCCAGATACTGCGGCTGCCAGCCCGTGCCGGGGCCGACCGATCCGCTCTGCTCTAGCGCCGACAGGAAACGATAGGTTGTGAACGGGTCACGCGGACGGCCCCCGCCCGCGGCCTCGGGACAGGCGCAGGCGTTCCAGTCCTTTTGGCCGATCTGTGCCAGTTCTGGCACCACGGTAATCTCGATTTCCTGCGCGTTCATCTGAGCCTTGCCTGCCTTGCGTCCTATGTGTGGCCTCGGCCTCGCAGATCAAGAGCGCGGGCGCGGCAGATACCCCTCAAAGGTCACGTTCTGCGCCACCTGACGCGCGATATCTTCCTCAACTTGGCTGCGGATTGTCCAACAGAGCACCGCCGCCCCGTCGGCCTTTAGCTCAGCCACACGCAGGCGGTTCAGGTCATCGGCCTCATGGCTGATGAAACAGGAGCCGGTGTCGGCATAGTCGGGTATGCCCCGCAGCCGATCGCAGGTGGCTGCGGGCAGCGGCCATTCATCGGGGCGGTAGGCGCTGGTGGTCAGACCGCGTGGTACGTCGGGTAAAAGACGGGCGAGTGCGCGCACCGAATGCGGATTGAAGGACATGACCGCCAAATCGCCCCGGTAGCGGCCAAGCAGTTCGGCGGCGGCGGTCTCTAGCGGGCCCACGTCCGGTCCCATGGCGCCGTCTTGATCCTTGAACTCCACCAAAAGCGGCACGCGCCCGGCGATGAGGTCGAGGATTTCCTCAAGCGTTGGAATCCCCTCGTCGCCGCCCTTTAGCGGGATGGCCGCAAGGGCGCTGGCCTCACGCAGCCGGACCGCGCCGCGCTCTGGTGTCAGCCGCTCCAAAGCATAGTCATGGAACACCATCGCCTTGTTATCGGCGCTGAGTTGCAGGTCAATCTCTATGCCGACACCCGCATCGACAGCCGCCCGCACGGCGGCGCGGCTGTTCTCAGGCCGCCTGGCAGAGAGGTCATGCAGCGCGCGATGCGCCAGCGGAATGTCCAGAAAGGCGGTGGGAAGGGTCATTCGATCTCAAAAATGCCTTCGATTTCGACGGCGACACCCAAGGGCAGTGATGCGGCAGAGACCGCCGAGCGGGCGTGGCGGCCCGCGTCGCCCAAAGCCTCGACCATGAAGTCAGAGGCCCCATTGATGACCTTGGGCTGGTCGGTGAAATCGGCGGTTGAGTTCACAAAGCCCGTCAGTTTCACAACCCGTTTGAGACGGTCCAGATCGCCTCCGCAAGCAGCGCGGACCTGCGCCAAAAGGCTCAACGCACAGCTGCGCGCGGCGGCGGCCCCGGCGTCGACATCCATACCGTCGCCCAAACGCCCGGTGATCAACCCATCCGGCCCGTTGGAGATTTGGCCCGAAACATAGACGGTATTGCCGGTGACCACAAAGGGCACATAGTTCGCGGCCGGTGCGGGCGCGTCGGGCAGGGTGATGCCGAGATCGGCAAGGCGGGCGGTCAGGGACATGACGGGCTTCCTTTGGTTGCGGGTTCAAGCGGACGCTAACCGCCCTCCGCCCCGAGGAAAAGCCCCTTTGCCGCCCGCCCGGCGCCGCGCATCAGCTTTCGCGGAACGCGCGCGCGAAATAGTCGGCCATCGGTTTCAACAGATAGGCCATCGGAGAGCGTTCGCCGGTGCGGATAAACGCCTCAACCGGCATGCCGGGCAGGAGGACCGTGCCCTCTTTCAGCTTGTTGATCTCGCCGGGGTTAAGCGCAATCTCTGCCCGGTAATAGGTTTGCCCGGTCGCGTCGTCGTCAATGGAATCGGCAGAGACCTGCAAGACCTTGCCCACCAGTTCCGGCGTGGTGCGCTGGTTCAACGCCGAAAGACGCAGATTGACCTCTTGGCCCACGGCGACCTGATCGATGTGAATGGTCTGGACCCGCGCGGCGATGATCAGCGGACGATCTTGGGGGACGAGGTACATCAACGGCTCTGCTGCGCGCACGACCGATCGCGGGGTTTGGATCTGCATCCCATAGATCACCCCCGACACCGGCGCGCGAATATCAAGCCGGTCAATCTCAGCCCTGAGCGCGCGGCGCTGTTCGGCCATCTCCAACTCGCGGTAGCGCAGATCGCGCAACTGGGTGATCGCCTCTTCCCGCCCGGCGGAGCGCAGTTTCAGCCGCTCGATGTCAATCTCTGTCACCCGCTCTTGGGATTGCGCCTTTTGCGCCGACAACTCTCCGATCTGGCCGCGCAGGCGGGCCTGTTCGCGCATCAGGGTTAAGACGGCAGAGGCCTGCGTCAGGCCACGGTCCAGCAGCGACTGCTGATTGCCCAACTCCTCCTCGATCAGCTCCAGCTGGCGCGAAAGCGCGGCCTCTTGCGCATCGACCCCGCGGATTTGCGCGTTGATCTGCGCCCGGCGTTTGCCCAATTGCTCAAGCTTTTGGGCCACGCTGACGCGGCGCGCGTCAAACAGGTTGCGCTGGCCGTCCACCAGTTCCTGCACGTCGGGATTTTCGGAGGCGGCGGTTCGCAACTCTTCGTCAAAGGTGACCGCCTCCACCTCATCGCGCTGCGCTTCCAGACGGCTGCGGCGGGCCATAAGCTCATAAAGCTGGCCTTCGACGATGGCCAATTGCGAGGTCAGTTGCTCTGCATCCAGACGCAGCAAAGCGTCACCGGCGGCGACACTGTCGCCCTCATCCACAAGGATTTCGGCCACCACACCACCGGTTTCATGCTGGACGATCTGCCGGTTGCGGTCGACTTCGATCCGGCCCGAAGCCACCACCGCCCCGGCGATTTGGCTGGTCACGGCCCAAGTCCCAAAACCGCCAAAAAGCAAGATCAGCCCGAAGAACCCAAGGATCAGGGGCCGGGTTGCCGACCAGCGTTTGTCGCCGTGATCGGTCATACCACGCCCCCCGACCGCGGGGGGGCTTGCTGAATCTCGCGGTGGTTTTGCACCATCCCGGCAAGCACCTCATCCTTGGGACCAAAGGCTTTGCGGATGCCGTTATCGAGAACCAGCAGCGTGTCACATTCCTGAATGGCCGCAGGACGATGCGCCATGATCAGCACCGACCGCCCGTTCGCCTTCATCTGCCGGATTGCGTGATTCAACGCCTGAGAACCGGTATTGTCGAGGTTCGAATTCGGCTCATCCAGCACCACGATCACCGGGTCATCATAAAGCGCCCGTGCCAGCCCGATGCGCTGCATCTGTCCGCCAGAAAGCCGCACCTGCCCCGCGCGAATGGGCGTGTCATAGCCTTGGGGGAATTCGAGGATCATCTCATGCGCCGCCGCCAATTTGGCGGCCTTGATCACTTTGGCATCGTCGGGGTCGGGGGACAGCCGGGCGATATTCTCGGCGATGGTGCCATCGAACAATTGGACGCGCTGCGGCAGGTATCCGATATGCCGCCCCAAGGTTTCGCTCCCGTAGTGCTCAAGGGCGGCCCCATCCAGCCGGATCGACCCGCCCGCAGGCGGCCAGACCCCGGTGAGGGTGCGCGCCAATGTCGACTTCCCCGCCCCCGACGGGCCGATCACGCCCACCGCCTGCCCCGGCTCGACGGTAAAATTGATCGACTTGAGCGCCGCCTGTTTCTCGCCCGGTGCCACGACGGTCAGCGCCTTGGCGACCAGCCGCGCTTTGGGCTGCGGCAGCGCGGTGCGCGGGGGTTCTTCGCTCACGGCGCCGAGAAGCTGCGCCAGATTGGCCCAACCGGACCGCCCCCGCTGCACCACCGGCCATTGGTTCAATGCCAGTTCGACCGGCGCCAGCGCCCGGCCCAGCAGGATCGAGCCCGCGATCATCGCGCCCGGCGTCATCTGGTTTTTCAAGACCAACCACGCGCCGAGCCCCAGCATGGCGGACTGCAGAAACAACCGCAGCGTCTTGGTCATCGCGGTGAACGTGCCGCCCACGTCGGTCGATTTGACCTGCTGTTCCAACGCCTGACCCCGGGCCTGTTGCCAGCGCGAGAATGCCGCGTCACGCATCCCCATCGCTTGCACCATCTCAGCCTCGACCCTGATCTGGTCCGACATTGCGTTCGCTGCCTGCCCCGAGAGGTTTGCACGCGCTTGGCTTTCGCGCGACAGCAACTGGTTGGCAATGGTGATCACCACCAGCACCGCCGCGCCGCTCACCGCCAGCCACCCCAGCATCGGGTGGAACAGAAAGATCGCCGCGAAAAAGATCGGCGTCCAAGGTGCATCGAAAGCGGCCATCAGAACCGGCGATGTCATCAGCCGTTGCACGGCTTCAAGATCGGCAAGGCCCGCGTTGGTCTTCACATCCGGGGCCACGGCGGATTTGCGCACCACCGCGTCGAACACCCGCCGGTCGAGATCGGATTGAAACCGCGCGCCCACCCGCGCCATGATCCGGCCGCGCGTGTAATCCAAGAGCCCCATCACCGCATAGAGAAAGACCACAAGAACCGAGAGGGCGATCAGCGTCTCTTCGGAGCCGGAGCCGAGCACCCGGTCATAGACCTGCAACATATACAGCGGGCCGGTAAGCATGAGCATATTGGCGAATAGGCTGAACAAGGCCACAGCCCAATAAAGCCCACGGCTGCGCCCGCGCACGCGACGCAGTTCGGACAGCCCCCTGTTCACCACATCGCTTTGCATCAATCCCTTTCGAAGCTGCCCACACAGAACCCGACACGCTTCCCGCTTACGGGGAATTGATAATGATTTTGATAACCCAGTGCCATTTTTTTCTCGGGCCGACGCCCCGGCCGCCTTAGCGGTCGAGGAAACTGGGTGCAGGCGCGCTGGCGCCACTGCCGCTGCTGCCGCCGCCAAAGATGTCACGCAGAACGCGGTCGATCACATTGTCCGCGCCGCCACCCCCCTGATTGCCCCCGCCCTGCGGTTGCTGCGGCTGTGGCTCCGGTTCGGGCTGCGCTTCGCTCAGGTTGCTGGGCGGGGCGGGCGCCTGCATCGGCAACTCCTTGAGGGGCAGCCCATCATGCACGCGGCTCATGGTTTCGCGCCAAATCTCTGCGGGCAGGCCACCGCCTGTGACCCCGGTGAGCGGCGTGTTGTCATCATAGCCCATCCAGACCCCGGCCACATAATCCGCCGAAAAGCCGACGAACCAAGCGTCTTTGTTGGCCGAGGTGGTGCCGGTCTTGCCTGCCAGTTGACGGTCGCCAAACTGGGCGCGCTGGCCGGTCCCCTCCGAGATCACCTTCTCCATCATATAGACCAACTGGCGCGCGGCATCTTCTTGGATGACCCGTTCGTTGATACCGCCGCCGGTGCCCATCAGCGGCTCCGTCTCGCCCAAGAGGCGCAGATCGACCAGCCCGTAGGGGGTCACCGAAGAGCCGCCGTTCAGGATGCCCGCATAGGCGCCCGTCATCTCGAGCAGGGTGCTTTCCGATGCGCCAAGTGCCAGCGCCGGGCCTGCGGCCAGATCGCTTTTGATGCCGAACTGCGTGGCGACCGCACTCACCGTCTCGCGGCCTACGCTTTCCGAGACTTTGACCGCCGGGATGTTCAACGAGTCTTTCAGCGCGTCTGTCAGGGAGACTGGGCCTTTGAAGTTCTTGGTGTAGTTCTTGGGGCACCACTCACCCGAACCGGGGATGTTCAGGCAGTAGGGTTCGTCCACGATGATGTCTTCGGGCGAATAACCCAGATCAAGCGCCGCGGCATAGATGAAGGGTTTGAACGCCGACCCGGTCTGGCGCATCGCCTGCGTGGCACGGTTGAACGCGCCCGCGACCTTGGTCTTGCGCCCGCCGACCAGCGCCCGCACCGCCCCATCAGAAGACATCACCACGATGGCCGCCTGCGCTTTGGAGGTGTCGCGCACCTTGTTTTCAAAGACCCATTTCAGCCCCTCCTCTGCCGCGCGCTGGATGCGCTGGTCGAGGGTGGTTTTGATGATGACATCTTCGGTGGTGTTACGGGTAAAGAACTCCGGCCCCGAGGACATGACCCAATCGGCGAAATAGCCGCCCGCCTCGGCCTCTGCCGCCTCGGACAGTTGCGCGGGATTGGCGATGGCCTCATCGGCCTCCGCTGCGGTCAGATAGCCCTGATCTTCCATTAGGCGGATCACCGTAGCGGCACGGCTTTGCGACCGATCCAGATTGTTGGTGGGCGATAGGGTTGTGGGCGCGGTCAAAAGACCGGCCAGCATCGCGCCCTCAGACGGCGAAAGCGCCGCGGCGGGCTTGCCAAAGAATCGCTGCGCCGCGGCCTCTGCGCCAAAGGCACCGCCGCCCATGTAGGCACGGTTCAGATAGATCGAAAGGATGTCGCTCTTGGAGTATTTGATTTCCATGGCGACGGCAAAAAGCGCTTCTTTGGCTTTGCGACCCAAGGAAGAGCGACGGCATTCCGCCTCATATTCCTTTTCCGTCATGCCGCTGCTGGGGTCATAGGGCTCGCCCAGACAAAGCAGTTTGGCCGTCTGCTGGGTGATGGTCGACCCGCCATGGCCGGAAAGAGGGCCGCGGCCCTCGCTTAGGTTGATCCGCACCGCCGAGGCGATGCCCCGGGGGCTGACCCCGAGATGGTTGTAGAATCGCTTGTCTTCGGTGGCGATGACCGCGTTTCGCAGATGTTTGGACACCGTGTCTGCCGAGACCACGCCGCCAAACTGGTCGCCGCGCCAGGCAAAGACCTCTCCCTCCCGGTCAAGCATGGTGACAGAGCCGCGCGCGCGGCCATCCAACAGCGCTTCGAGCGGCGGGATAGTGGTATAGATATAGCCAACAGCCAAGGCGAGAACGAGGAAGGCCACAAGGCTCACGCGCCATGTGATCGTCCAGATCAAACGCCAAATCCAACGGGCCAAGCCAGCAAAGAAACCAATGATTCCCCCGCGCCGGGGGCGCTTGGTGCGCGCCGCCTTGCGGCGGGCCGGTGCGGCCTTGCGCGTGGCCGGTTTGGCCCGCGCAGAGGTCTTGGGCTTGGGTTTGGCCTTGCCCGGATACCGCCTGTCTGCGACCAGAGGGCGTTTGCGCTTGTTCTTGTCAGTCATAAAATCGCCTGCTCGGCCCTATTTTTCGCCACTTTAGCCTGACTGCAGCGGTTTGTTTAGCGCTGCAAGGTCCAATCGGCGTCAAATGTCTGATTAACTTATAGGCAGATTCCAGCCGGCGCCCGCTTTTTAGGCAGCACTGCCAAGCAATGGCGCAAATATGGCAAGCAAACCTGTCCAAGAGCGCCCGATATCCGGTTTTCTCATGCTGCACGGGCAGCCGCCCGCTTCGGTAAGCACGCATTCGGACCCGCAGACAGGAAACGACCATATGAAACCCAACCAAATACTTCCCCTCGCAGCGGCGGTCATCGCCCTGCCCGGGCTGGCGCTGGCACAGGACGCGGAATACGCGACGCTGGCGGATACGACCTTCATCTTCAACACCCTGCTTTTCCTGATCGGCGGTTTCCTCGTCTTTTGGATGGCGGCGGGTTTCGCCATGCTGGAAGCCGGACTTGTCCGCTCCAAGAACGTTACGACACAGTTGACCAAGAACATGGGCCTCTTTGCCATTGCGGCGGTCATGTATTGGCTGGTGGGCTACAACATCATGTACCCCGGTGACGGCAATTGGATCATGGAAGGCGTCTTTGGCACCATCGCTACCAAAGACATCAAGACCGAGATTGACGCAGGCGGCTATTCCAACGCTTCCGACTTCTTCTTTCAGTTGATGTTCTGCGCCACCACCGCCTCCATCGTGTCCGGCGCGCTGGCCGAGCGGATCAAACTCTGGCCCTTCCTGATCTTCGTGGTCGTGCTGACCGGATTCATCTACCCGATCGAAGCATCTTGGCAGTGGGGCGGCGGTTTCCTTTCCGCAATGGGCTTTAGCGACTTTGCCGGGTCGACCCTTGTGCACGCCGCTGGTGGCTTTGCCGCCCTCGCTGGTGCCATCGTACTGGGGCCGCGCTTGGGCAAATACGGCAAAGATGGCCGCGTTGTGCCGATGCCGGGCTCCAACCTTGCGCTCGCCACTTTGGGCACATTCATCCTGTGGATGGGCTGGTTCGGCTTTAACGGTGCGTCTCAGCTTGCCATGGGCACAATCGAAGATGTCGATGCCGTAGCGCAGATCTTTGCCAACACCAATATGGCCGCTGCCGCCGGTGCTGTTGCTGCGCTGATCCTGACACAGGTGATGTACAAAAAGGTCGACCTGACCATGGTGCTGAACGGCGCGCTGGCGGGCCTCGTCTCGATCACTGCCGGGCCGCTTGACCCGACATTGTTCGGCGCGCTTTGGATCGGTGCCGTGGGTGGTGTCATCGTGGTCTTCACCGTGCCCATGCTCGACAAGTTCAAGATTGATGACGTGGTCGGCGCGATCCCGGTTCACCTGATCGCTGGCTTCTGGGGCACACTGGTTGTGCCGGTCTATACCGAAGGCACATCCTTCGTCACACAGATCATTGGCTTTGCCGCGGTTGGCCTCTTTGTCTTCGTCGTCAGCTTCGTTGTCTGGTTGATCCTGAAAGCTGCCGGTGGCATCCGCGTCAGCGAAGAAGCCGAGATCACCGGTCTGGACATGTCCGAACTGGGGATGGAAGCCTACCCCGAGTTCGCCAAGGGCTAAGCCCTAGCCACATCGCCAAGCAATTGACCGCCCGGCCAGCAATGGCCGGGCGGTTTGCGTTAGGCCACCAAGGGTAAAGAAATCGTAAAGGTCGTGCCGACACCCGGCGCGCTGACATAGCGGATGCTGCCGCCGTGCCGGTCCAGAATTTGCCGCGTGATATGCATCCCCAGACCGCTGCCATAGGCGGTTTTCGTGTCGGAGCCGTCAAGCTGCGAGAAACGGGCAAAGACCTGCTCCTCCGCCCCCGGAGGAATGCCGCAGCCGCTATCGCTTACCTGCACCAGCGCCATGCCTTCAGCCTGCTCAAGGCTGACTTCCACCAAACCGCCGGGCAAAGAGAACTTCACCGCGTTCGAAAGCACATTGCCAAAGACCTGACCCAACCGCTCTGCATCCGCCTGCACGGTCAGGGGGGCATCAGACAACGCGCAGGTGAAACGGATATCCTTGTCGGGTTGCAGGCTTTCCGCGCGCGCCACAGCGCCCTGCACCAGCGGGCCAAGTGCCACAGATTGAAGGTCAATGCTGAACGCCGCACTGCTCAGGCTTTGCGTGTCGATCAGATCGTTAACCAGCGTCGTCAGCGTCTCGGAACCGCCCGTGGCCTTTCCAAGCAAACGGGCCTTTTGCGCATCGCTCAGCTTTGCGCCGCCCTGTGACAGCAGGCCAAGCGCGCCGTTGATCACCGTCAGCGGGGTCCGCAACTCATGGCTCACCGTGGCAAGGAACTGCATCTGCATCTGCTCGGCGGCGATCGCTTTCTGAGCGGCGATCTTTTGCACAGTCACATCCAAGAGCGCCACCGCCCAACCGACCTGTTTTTGCCCGACACCCAAGGAAATCGCATGGGCGCGCACGGCGAAATGGCGGTGGCCCAACTGGATATCTGTCACGTCCGGCAGGCTACCGTGGGCCGCGAGATGGCAAATGACCGGCCCCAGCTCTCCGAACTCGCTCAGCGGTGCTTCGGGCTCTGCGCCGCGGCGCAACAGGTCGGCCGCAGCCGGGTTCGTCTCAATCGCAACCCCTGATGGGTCCACCACGAAAACCGGGTCGGTGCTGTTATAGAACAACAGCTCCCGCGCGATCGCGTTGACATCGATCCAGCGGTTGTCAGCCACCAGCCAAACCACCAGCGTCAGCGAAAGCGCAAAGGAAAAGGGCGTCGGATCGGTGTGAAACAGCGTGATCCCGCCCAGAATATAGCCCAAATTGGCCACCATGGGGATCAGCGTCGCGGCGAAGAGCTTTAGGAAAAAGCTGCGCACCGCGGGGTTGGCCGTCCGTACGGCACGGCCCGCCACCACCGCCGCAGCCACGATGACCATGTAAAGATAGGCAATCGCGATAAAAAAGAGCGGGCCATGGTCAGATTGGACGTAGGCGCCCTCTTCGCTCAAAATCCACTTGGTTTCCGGCCCGTAGAATTTCTCATGCCAGCCGCTTGTCACTGCCGCGAGGGTGATCAGCGCTGGCGCAACCCCGGCGCAGATCGGCACCAGATACCGCGGCACCTTGGCCCCGAGCGCATATTCGTAGAGGAAAAAGGCCCAGAAGGTCGGCAGCAGCACAAAGCCGATCCACGCCCAACGGCTCACCCCAAAGGCACAGGTCGCCGAAGTGGCCGAAAGCTCGACTCCGACCGAAAGAAGCCACAGGTCCATGGCAAAGATCGCTAGCAGAAACCAATGTTTACCCGGCAGACTGCTATGCCCACGCACCCAATAGCCCAAGACGGTGACAACCGATGCCGTCACAATCACGAGCTGTACGGCTGGCATGCCAACATCCAACCGAATGCATTGAAAAATTGATTCTAAAATTTGCCTGACCTTAAGTTTTCGCTCAAGGTACTCAATCCGGGCAATCCGACCAAGTTCTGTTTTAATGTAGACATTACGGGGGCATAGTGCCCAGTTATGTTATCAACGCTTGGGTCGGCAGGATGTTCGGGCCGCGGCAGGCGCGGCCCGAAATAGCGTTAGATGCCTACGTCGATGATCGCGCGGGCCAGAATTGGCACGCTGTTTTGGTTCAACCCTGCGATGTTCATACGGCTGTCACCAACCATGTAGATGCCATGCTTTTCGCGCAGCGCTTCGACCTTGTCCGGGGTGGTGCCTAGACGCGAGAACATGCCCCGGTGCTGGGCGAGAAAGCCAAAGCGGTCCGACCCGGACAGGCGCTGCAATTCACCGGCCAGTTGCTCGCGCAGGGCAAGCATGGCATTGCGGACATCCTCCAGCTCGGCCATCCAGTCGGCCTTGAGTTCGTCATCGGTCAGGATGGTCGACACGATCCGCGCGCCGTGGTCGGGCGGGAAGCTGTAGTTCTGGCGGTTGAGGAAGGCCAAGGTGGCTTGGTTCAGCCCTTGGGCCGCTTCGGAAGCCACTAGCATTAGGATGCCGGTCCGCTCGCGGTAGATGCCGAAGTTCTTGGAGCAGCTTGCCGCGATCAGGCACTCTGGCACCGAAGACGCCACTTTGCGGGTCGCGGCGGCATCGGCTTCCAGCCCGTCGCCAAAGCCCTGATAGGCGATGTCGATCATCGGCACAGCACCAGTGCTTTGCAGCACTTCGATTACCGCGTCCCATTCACTGCTGTTAAGGTTCGCGCCGGTTGGGTTGTGGCAGCAGCCATGCAGCAGCACCACATCGCCTTTTTTGGCGGTCTTGAGATCTTCGATCATGCCGTCGAAGTTCACGCCGCCGGTTTCGCTGTCGAAATAGCGGTAGTTCACCACTTCCATGCCCAGATAGGACAGGATGGACAGGTGGTTCGGCCATGTCGGGTCAGAGACGAAAACGCGCGCTTCGGGGTTGGCCATGCGCACCAGTTCAAACGCCTGACGCACCGCGCCGGTCCCGCCGGGGGTGGCGGCGGCGGCAATCGCACCGCGCGGCACGGCATCGCCCAGCACAAGCGCGGCCATTGCGTTGGTATAGGCCGGATCACCAGCCAAACCGGTGTAGACCTTGGTGTCTTGGTTTTCCCAGATGCGCTGCTCGGCGGCTTTGACGGCGCGCATCACCGGGGTGTTGCCGCTGGCGTCTTTGTAAACGCCGACGCCGAGGTCGATCTTCGTGTCACGCGGGTCTTCGCGGTAGGCCTGTACAAGGGCGAGGATCTTGTCAGCGGGTTGCGCCTT
Organism: Sulfitobacter sp. OXR-159; assembly: GCF_034377145.1. NCBI lineage: Bacteria > Pseudomonadati > Pseudomonadota > Alphaproteobacteria > Rhodobacterales > Roseobacteraceae > Sulfitobacter > Sulfitobacter sp. OXR-159. Next base: position 345,394 of record NZ_CP139707.1, on the reverse strand, counting down.
GAGCGTCTCGAACATGGGGTTCTCCGGTTGGAAGGTAACTAAAAAGGGTTAAGCCGCGCCGGTGGCGACGGGCACGGTGGGGAACATGCCCCACTCAGCCCATGAGCCATCATAGAGCGACCATTTGCGGTGACCCACCCGCTCCAGCGCCAGCGCCAGCACGGCGGCGGTGATGCCCGACCCGCAAGAGGTGATGACGGGTTTGGCAAGGTCCACGCCCGCCGCCTCGAAAATGGCGCGGGTCTGTTCGGGGGTCTTCATCGTTTTGTCGTCGTTGAGCAATTCGGTGAAGGGCACATTGCGTGCGCCGGGAATATGGCCTGCGCGCAGCCCTTCGCGTGGCTCTGGCGCATCGCCGCGGAAGCGGGCGGCGGCGCGGGCGTCCACGATCTGCGGATCGCCGAGTTTCGAGGCATGGGCGACCTGCGTCACATCGCGCACCAACTGGTTCTGAAAGCGCACGGTCATGTGGCGGTCGCGCGGCACGGGCGGCATATCTTCGGTTTCGCGCCCCTCGGCCTGCCATTTGGGCAGACCACCATCGAGCACGGCGACATTCTCCTGCCCCATCAGGCGGAACAGCCACCAGACACGCGCCGCCGACATCAGCCCAGCGCCGTCATAGACCACCACCTGATGCCCATCACCCACGCCCATCGCGCGCAGGCGCGACATGAATTTTTCGATCGGCGGCGCCATATGCGGCAGGTCCGACCGCGCGTCCGAGATGTCATCAATGTCAAAGAACCGCGCGCCGGGGATATGGGCGGCGTCATACTCAGCCTTCGGATCGCGCCCGGCGTCGGGCAGATACCACGAAGCATCAAGGATGCGCAGGTCCGGGTCTTTCAGGTGCTGAGCCAACCAGTCGGTTGAAACCAATGTCTTGGGATCGTCGGCCATCGGGGCCTCCTTCGTCGCGGGCGTTGCCCTTGACTATAACCGGTAGGGGATGCTGGCAAGTGGAAGGGGGTAGTGAGAGGTGTAAGGAGGGCCATCGCCTGCCCGTGGGGTGGCGATGCTACGGGCTGTTGGCACCACTTTATGTTTCAGCTTTGATGTGTGCCGTCCAGGAGGCGCCCGCCTCACCAAATCGCCAGCCCGGTCGCACCAAAGGTGCGCCTAGTATATTGTGGCACGCCTCTGGCGTGATGGGCGGGCGGGCGGGCGATGGCCCGGCGCCTGCGGCTTGATTCCGGGCCTGCCGCGCGTATCAGCCGTGATCCTTCAACAACCGCTGCTTCTGCCGCGACCAATCCCGCTTGGCCGCCGTCTCGCGCTTGTCATGCAGCTTCTTACCCTTGGCCACGCCGATCTTGATCTTCGCCATGCCGCGATGGTTAAAATACATCACCAGCGGCACCAGCGTCATGCCCTTGCGCTGCGTCGCGTTCCACAGGTCCGCCAATTGCTTGCGGCTCACCAACAACTTACGGCGGCGGCGTTCCTCATGCTGGAAGGTCTTAGCCTGCTTATAGGGCGCCACATAGGAATTCACCAACCACAGCTCGCCATCCTCCACGGCGGCGTAACTTTCGGCGATATTCGCCCCACCTTCGCGCAGAGATTTCACCTCGGACCCTTCAAGGATGATGCCGCATTCGATGTCTTCTTCGATAGCGTAATCAAACCGCGCGCGGCGGTTTTCGGCGATCACCTTGTAGTTCGGATCGGATTTGGAGCTGGATTTGACCTGTGACATGCCAAAGCATGTAGAGCGCCCCCCGCCCCGGTGCAAGATGCAGCCGCTCAGTCACCCAGTTTGGCGTGCACCTCATCAAGATCAATCTCACCCACGGGCAGCTTGTTCCCCGGATTGTCGAAGTCATATTTGAACAGATCGAAGTCGCGCTTGTAGATCTCGCGCATCAGATGCATCGACAGATCGTCAAAGTAATCCTCAATCGGATGCGCCCGTTTGGGCCCGTGGCCCTCGCTTTCGTTGAACCGGGGGATCGCCGCCAGATCAACCCGATGCGGCGTCTCTACCGCATCGAGCACCTGTTGCATGCCGTCGTTAAATTGCTCGGTCCAAAAGATATTATCGTAGGTGCCACCGTTGATGATGAAGGTGCTGACGTGCCCCGACACCGCAGACCAGTGAATGTCCGGGTCCATCGGCCGCCGCCAACGGATGGTATCACGCGCAAACAGCAAGAAGCGCCGGAAACTCGCGATCTGATCGAATTCCTGCTTGCCGTCATCGCCGCCCACATCGATCCCGTATTTCTGCACCAGCAACGGCACCAGATTGCCGCGATACCGCCGCCCATTGCGCTGGATGCCGCAAATCTTGTCAAAGAAGGACGATAGAACCCGCGTGTAAGGATTGCGCACGCAGGTAAAGGCATAGGACTTGCGCGCTGTCACATTATCGGTGATCGGCCCCTGTGATGCATCCAAGGCCCATTTGTGGATGCCTGCCTTGGCATCATGGATGTCCCCGTCAAAGAATTCGCCGTGATCGGAATAATACATGATCTGCCCGATGGTCGAACAGGCGCATTTGGGCACCACCCGGTACACCATGCTCTCGCTCTCCGTCATCCATGTTCCGGGAAAACCCATGCTCGCTCGCCTCCTGCTGCGCTGACTGTTTTGAGCAACAATCTGGCCTTGCAGCAAAAAAGCAAAGAAATCCTGTTTATTCAATCGGTCTTCACGATTAACTAGGTAAGTGACCCACGACAAAAGGCCGATGCAAGCGGGCCGCGACAAGGACATTCGGTATCCTGCATGGCGAAAATTGCCTACATCCTGCTGTGCCACAAGGATCCGGAGGCTGTTATCCGGCAGGCCGAGCGGCTGACCGCCGTGGGCGACTATATGGCGATCCACTTCGACGCTTCCGCCAGTGCCAAGGATTACGCCCAGATCACCGCCGCCCTTGGCGACAACCCCAGCGTCACCTTCCCGCGCAAACGCACCCGCTGCGGCTGGGGCGAATGGTCTTTGGTACAAGCCACGCTGGATACGCTCACCGCCGCGCTGCAAAGCTTCCCCCGAGCCACGCATTTCTACCTGATGTCCGGCGATTGCATGGCAATCAAATCCGCCGAATACGCACATCAGTTTCTTGATGAGAATGACTCGGATTTCATCGAAAGCGTGGATTATTTCGACAGCGATTGGATCAAGACCGGCTGGAAAGAAGAGCGGCTGATCTATCGCCACTGGTTCAACGAACGCACACAGCGCAAGCGGTTCTACGCGATGTTCGAGGCCCAGAAACGCCTTGGCCTCACCCGCAAAATCCCCGCCGACCTTCAGGTGCAAATCGGCAGCCAATGGTGGTGCCTGCGCCGCCGCACCATCGAGGCGGTGATGGCGTTCACCCACAAACGCCGCGACGTGATGCGCTTTTTCCGCAGCACATGGATCCCGGATGAGACGTTTTTCCAAACCCTCGTGCGCCATCTGGTCCCCGAGGCCGAAATTTCCAACCGCAGCCTGACCTTCCTGCTGTTCTCCGACTACGGCATGCCGGTCACATTCTACAACGATCACTACGATCTGCTGCTCGGTCAAAACCACCTCTTCGCGCGCAAAATCAGCCCCGAAGCGCTGGACCTCAAACGCCGCCTCGGCCTGCTCTATGCCGCCCAAGGCGTGAAATTTCAGATCAGCGACGAAGGCCGCAACCTATTCGACTTTCTCACCGCAAGGGGCCGCATCGGCCGCCGCTTCGCCCCCCGCTTTTGGGAGACCGAAGCCAGCCTTGGCCGCGAGCGTGAATTGCTGATCATCCTCGCCAAGAAATGGCATGTCGCCAAACGGCTCGTCGCTCGGATACGTCAGGAAACCGACCTTCCGGCGGTGGATTTCCTCTTCAACGAAGAAGACACCCCCCTGCCCGATCTCGGCGGCATTCAAACCTCGCTGGAAAAACGCACCCGCCACCGGCGCGCCTTGATGCGGATGCTCTATGACTACTACGACAGCAGGCGGCTGATCGTCTGCATTGATACATCCAACCTCGACCTGCTGCGCGATTTCGCCTCAGACCGCGCAGAGGTGCGCATGCTCGAAGTCGAATGCAAGCTGACAGATGCCTATCTCACCGGCCACGCCCTGCGCATCGGTCTGACCGGGGAACAGACCTCGCAGGAAAACCTCACGCGCCTACTGCCTACGATCCGGGGGAACATGCTGCATGAGGTCGACCAGATCCGTGACGCACAGTTTGAAAACTATACATGCCTATCTGAATACGCCGACACCGAAACGAACACGTCTGCCCTCGCGCGCTTTCTCAACGTGAGCGAGGACAAGGCCCGCGCAATCGCCCAGAGCGACAACCTCTTCGCGGATTAACGCAGACCCCCTACCCCATGGAACAGCACGCTTTGCCAAGCGTTGAACCACGAACGCCGTCACCCAATAGGGAACCGGCAAACCGCAACACATTTCATGAGGTTTCCCATGCCACATAAGTTCACCGCCCTCGCCGCATCGCTCCTGATCGCCCCCACTGCGCTCTTCGCCCAAGAAACCGCCCCAGAGGCCGAGCGCGTCAACATGTCCCAAGCCATCAAAGCCGCACAAGGCAGCATCGACGGCGGCGTGCTGGAAGCCGAGATCGAAACCGAAGGCGATGCGCTGGTCTATGAAATTGACCTTGTCCGCGGCGAGGCCGTCTACGAAGTCACGGTCAATGCCGCCACCGGCGAGGTGATCTCGCAATCCGAAGAACAGCTCACCAGCTTCCTCAGCGGCCTCTTCCAAGAAGATGAACTGCGCGCCGCTGGCACCTCCCGCGATGTGCTGATGAAAGCGCTGGCCGAACTTGAAGGCCAAGACGGCACAAGGATCGAGGAACTCTCGCTCGACGATGAAGATGACCGCATGGTCTATGAGGTCGAACTGACCGACGCGACAGGCGAACGCGAGGTGCTGATTGACGCCTCCACCGGCGAAATCACCCAAGACGATTAACCTCACCCCAAGGTGCGGCCGCCCCTACCGGCCGCACCCCCCCCATATCTTCATCCTTTTTCAAATACCGCTGCGCAACACCGGCCCCAAACACCCCATCCGCGATTGCCAAGCAGCCTATCCAGCCCCTCCCCCCGAGAGTAAATCCACCGGATCGATCCCGCGCTTTTCTGCGCTGGCCCGCACCGCGTCGCGCAGGGCCGCACTCCGTTCCAGCAGGCGGCGAAAGCGGTCTTCGTCCAGCACCAAAAGCGTGGTCGGTGCGATGGCACGGACATCCACCCGGCGCACACGGTTCGTCAGGATCGCCATCTGGCCGAACATCTCCCCCCGACCCAATCGCCAAGTCTGACCTGCACTTTCCAACTCGACCGCGCCCGAGGCGATGAAAAACACGCTGCGTGCAGGGCTTTCCTTGTGCAAAACCACATCGCCAATATCTACATAGCGGGTTTTGAGCACCCGGCTGAGCCGTTTGAGCGCGCCCTCACCCAGATCCGCAAACAGCGGAAACTGTTCGATAAAAGCGCCGCGCCGCACGGCAAGGTCAAGGCCCGGACGCCCCTCTGCCGCCGTGCGCCGCGTGGCCAATTCCTGCATCAGCGCGGTATAGACCTCGGCCCCGAACAGCCCGTCTTCGCGCATCAACGTGTATTCGCGTTCTTCCAGCCGCAGCGCTGTACGGCGGATGAAACGCCGCTCAAGTTCCTCGGCATAGCCCGGATACTGCAACCGCAGCCCCTCTAGCGCGGTTTCGATCCCTTCGATGCGGCGCGCCAGCAGATCGTGCAGCAATTCCGCCACCCGCCGCCCGTGAATCCGGCGAATACGCCCATCGATAAAGGTGCCCAGATCGCGCAGGATCAGCCGCTGCGACAGCAGCATTTCAAAGCGGTCCGCCGTCATCCGCGCCAAGGGCCCCGAAACGCCGTAACGCCCGTGCAGCACCGCCGCCGCGCGAAAGGTGCGCCCATAGGCCACGCTGCGCCGCGCCGCCCGCTGGTACCCGCTGCGGCCTTGGGTCCGCGCCCCTTCGATCAGCCGGTCCGCATCCGAGAGCACCAGATCAGCCATCCGGGCCGAGATCGTTCGCTCCCGAACCCGCGCGAGGATCGTGTCGCGCTCGTGCCCTGCCAGCGCGATGAGACCAAGCGCGATCCGGTCCCGGTCAAGGATATCGGTCGCCTCCTCCGCGGTCTTGACCGCCGTCTCAAGCCGTTCGCCAAAGCGCTTGGCTTCGGAGCGCACGATATCGCGGTTCAGATCGTAATTCTCGGTCGTTTGGGCCACGTCTTCGCGCACGGTCTGCAGGGCCACGGCGATCACCTGCCGCGACAGGGCGTGATCGATGGGCGACAGTTGATCCAGCCCCAGCCGCCCAATGATCCAGCGCAGCGTCGTACCTTGGGCCAGCAGGGTAAACAGGGTGAAACCCGTGGCCAAGATACCCACGATCCGCTGGATATCATCCGGCACCCGCACGCTTTCCGTCACCGCCAGCGCCAGCGCCAGCGTGACCGCCCCGCGCAAGCCCCCCCAGAGGATCGCCACCCGGTAGGGCCGCTCGACCGGGGGCGAAAGCTTGGCCGCGGTCAGCAGGGGCAGCAGCCCGAAAAGGATCACCGCGCGGGCGAAAATGGCGGCCACGACGACCACGGCAATGAGAAAGAAATCCTCCAGCCGGACTTCCTCCAGCAGACGCGGGATCAGCAGGGCAGCGAGGATAAAGATGAGCGCCCCCGCCCAATGGGCCAACACATCCCAAAGCTCACGCAGGTTGGTCAGCGCCTGCGGTGGCAACCGCCCCGGTGCCGTGAGGTTCAGCGTCAACCCCGCAGCCACCACGGCGATTACTCCCGAGGCGCCGACGCTTTGTTCGGCCACGATATAGGCCAGATAGGGCAGCGCGACCGAGATCGACTGCTGCGCCAGTTCATGCCGTGCGAACAGCGCCATGACCCAAACCGCGACCCGCGCGCCCAGCCAGCCCACCAGTGCCCCGCCCGCGATCAACATCGGAAATTGCGCAAGTGCGCTGCCCAGTTCCGGGTCGGGAATGCCCAGCATGACATAGCCCATGAACAGACCGAAAAGCGCGATGGCGGCGGCGTCGTTCAGCAGGCTCTCACCCTCAATGATCCGCGCCAACCGCCGCGGGGCCGAGATTGAGCGAAAGATCGAGACCACCGCCGAAGGGTCCGTGGTCGAAACGATCGCCCCGATCAGCAGACAGGCCGCCAGCGGAATAGCACTGACCCAAAACAGCGCGTAGCCAATGCTAACGGTCGCCACCACCACGGCCACCACGGCCAGCACGAGAATAGGCACCCAGTCATCCACCATGCGCCGCAGGTTCATCCCCAGCGTCGCCTGAAACAAAAGCGTCGGCAGGAAGACATAGAGGAAGACGTTAGACCGGATCGGCAGCCCCAGAATGGCCGCCGCCATTGGATTCAGCGCATCCGTCAGATCGGTGCGCAGGAAAAAGATCGCCGAGGCCCCGATGAGGATCCCCACGACCGCAAGGATCACGCTGAATGGCAGTTGCAACCGCGCGGCAAAGGGTTCCGCCAAGCCGATAACGACAAAGAGCGACGCAATGATCGTGGTGACGAGGATGATGTCCATATAGGATGGAATACCAGAATTTAGCTGAATGCGGGGCGCTACCTGCCCCGCTCAGCGTTTACAGTTCTTGGTGAGGTTACTTCCGCGCGCGTCGTTCGGCACGCCACCGGGCAAAGCGCCCTCGGCGCGCGGCGAAGTCATCCTCGATCGCCTCGATCCTTGGGTCCAACCGCGCGCGACGGAACCGCCGCCACCGCACCCAGATGGCATAGAACAGGGCCGCCACCAGGGTCAGCACAATGATGGTCACGAAAGGAATACCCTTGCTCGCCTCCGGCCCTTCGACAGGGCGGAGCGAAATGGCATTGGGGTAGATCGACAAAAGCTCACTGCGCCAACCGTAATGTTTCAGCGCATAATACTGCGGCGCGCCGGTGGTGCTGCGGGCATCCGCCGCCTCGGCCTGAAGGTTGGCAGTGTCGAATTTGAAATAGGGCGGCCAGCCCCAGCCGGTGTCTTCGTTGCGGTAAACCATGACATCGCCCTTGGCGCGGCGGGTCTGGATGAAAAAGACATCGCGGTTGACCGCTAGCCCGGCACTATCCGTCGCAGAGCCGGCCCAGAAGATCGAACTGTTGCCGAAGTCGATCCGCTTTTCATAGGTGTCCGTGACCCGAACGATATCAGTCTGCGGCAGAGTATAATGGAAGAACGCCGCCACCAGCACCCAGACGGTCACCCAGAACACCCATTTAACGATTCTCATCTTCGGCCCTTTCAATTGCGTCGCTTGGCCGAACAGGGGCCTTTGCCCCTCTGACATAGTGTTTCTGCGGCACTGCGGCAAATGCCTTACGTGCATTAACGCAGGGCATCTGCCGTAAAATGTGGGGCCTAGCTGCCCAATAGCGCTTTGGTCAGGTCGCTGTCCGGCTCGGCCAACGGGTCGATCACGTCGAAATGGTGCTTGCCTTCGGCCACGACCAGTTTCGCGCCCCAACTGCGGGCAAAATTCTCGGCCTGTTCAAGGAAGGCGGGCCGCTCCTGAGCGCCCACCCAAACGGTGACATCAACGCCGTGCGGCGGCGTCATGTTCATCGGGCTTTCCGCCTCGGCCTCGGCCTCGTCCAGTCGCAGGGTTTCGTTCATCTGGGTCTGAAGCAGCGGCGCAAGGTCAGCCACGGGCGAGATCGGCACGATCCGCGTGATCCGGTCGCGCACCTCGGCCCCGAGCAGCAGGGGGTCGGTCATCCGGGCCACCAGATGCCCGCCCGCCGAATGGCCCGACAGCACGATTGTGCCCTGTGTGCGGTTCGCCACTTCGGTCAGCGCAGCGGCGATCTGTGTGGAAATCTCCGAGATGCGCACATCGGGGCAAAGGTCATAAGACGGCATCGCCACGGCATAGCCCCGCGCCAGCGGACCGGCGGCCAGATGCGACCAATAGCTTTTGTCGAACGCCTTCCAATAGCCGCCATGCACGAAAACCACCGTGCCGCGCGACACGCCCTCGGGCTGGAAAAAATCGAACTTCTGACGGTCCGAAGGGCCATAGCGCACATTCAACTGCGCCCGCGCACCCAAGTTTGCGCGAAACGCCTCTGCCTCCTTCTTCCAGCGGGGCGGAAAGCTGTCGGCCCCGTCGATATAGGCAGCATTTGCATAGGCGTCATCTAGCATCATTTGGGTCTCCCACCCCGGATTTGATCAAACTGAACTGGACAATCATACTCGTTGTTGCTTTGGAGGCTATAGAGAATAGCGGAGAGATGACATGACTGATGCTAAGACGGATCTGAAATCACTGCTGAAAGACCCCAGCCTGCTTGAAACCCGCGCCTATATCGGCGGCCAATGGGTCGACGGTGAAGACGGCACCTTTGACGTGACCAATCCCGCGCGGGGCGATGTCATCGCACAGGTTGCTGACCTCAGCCGTGCACAGGTCGCGGGCGCGATTGCCCAAGCCGAAAAGGCGCAAAAAGACTGGGCCAGCTGGACCGGCAAGGAACGCGCCGCAGTGATGCGCAAATGGTTCGACCTGATGATGGAGAACCAAGACGATCTGGGCACCATCCTGACCGCCGAGCAGGGCAAACCGCTGGCCGAGGCCAAGGGCGAGATCGCCTATGGCGCGTCCTTCATCGAGTTCTTCGGCGAAGAAGCCAAGCGCGTCTACGGCGAGATGATCCCCGGCCACCAGCGCGACAAGCGCATCATGGTGATGAAGCAGCCCATCGGTGTTGCCGCCTCGATCACGCCGTGGAACTTCCCTAACGCGATGATCACCCGCAAGGCAGCCCCGGCGCTGGCGGCGGGCTGTTCCTTTGTGGCGCGTCCGGCGGCTGAGACACCGCTCTCGGCCATCGTCATGGGCGTGCTGGCGGAACGTGCGGGCATTCCCGCAGGCGTGTTCAACGTGCTGCCGTCCTCATCGTCGTCGGCTGTGGGCAAGGAGTTCTGCGAGAACCCCGCCGTGCGCAAGCTGACCTTCACCGGCTCCACCGAAGTTGGGCGCATCCTGCTGAAGCAGGCTGCCGATCAGGTGATGAAATGCTCCATGGAACTGGGCGGCAACGCGCCGTTCATCGTCTTTGACGACGCCGATCTTGATGCCGCCGTCGAAGGCGCGATCATGTGCAAGTTCCGCAACAATGGTCAGACCTGCGTCTGCGCCAACCGGATCTACGTGCAGGCCGGGGTCTATGACGCCTTCGCGGCCAAGCTGAAGGACCGTGTGAGCAAGATGAAGGTCGGCGATGGCCTTGAAGAGGGCACCGACCTTGGCCCGCTTATCAACCCCGAAGCCTCCGACAAGGTGCGCGAGCACATCAAGGATGCGGTCGACAACGGGGCCGAGGTCATTCTGGGCAATGCTAAGGACGACATGGGCGGCAACTTCTTCGGCCCGACCATCGTGACAGGCGTGACGCAGGACATGAAGGTTGCCAAGGAAGAGACATTCGGCCCCCTCGCGCCGCTGTTCAAATTCGACGATGTTGACGATGTCATCGCCATGGCGAACGACACGATCTTTGGCCTCGCGTCCTACTTCTATGCCAAGGATCTCAGCCGCGTCTACAAGGTGGCCGAGGCGCTGGAATACGGCATCGTCGGCGTGAACACCGGCATCATCTCGACCGAGCTTGCGCCCTTTGGTGGGGTCAAGCAATCTGGCCTTGGCCGCGAAGGCAGCCACCACGGGATCGAAGACTATCTTGAGATGAAATACGTCTGCCTGTCGGTCTAAAACTTAAAGACCAGCTGAAACGATTTAGGGCCGCCGGGATCGCCCCGCGCGGCCCTTTCTTCACGGTGCAAGTCGGGTGTGAGGTAACGGCCCCGACCCCCGGCACATAAAAAAGCCGACAGCACTTTCGTGCTGCCGACCTCCGGGCGGGGGAGAGAAACGCCCTGGGAGTGACCCGTCTTAGTTGGTCCGGGTCTGCGCCGCGCTGCCCGCATTCACTTGCTGGGTCAGGGCTGCGGCGAATTCTTCGCCTGTCATGCCGATGACAAGTTGGCCTTCGGCGTCAACATCTTGGTCGATCTGCACGACTGCGCGGTCGCTATCGGCAGCGAAATCATTGGCCAGATCGATGGAATAGCGCACAGAGCCATCGGCCTGTGGTTCCGCATTGGAAATCGTGCCAATGACAGTGTCGTCCGACGCGACGGCCACGGTGCTGCCATCCAGCGCGATATCGACATCCGTGTCGCTCTCGCCCGGCATGGTCTCAGCGACCCGGTCTTCGACGTTCAGATCGGTGTCGGCGGAAATGGCGCTATCGGCGCCCGCCGCGACACCAGCACCGGTCGCAGTGTCGGCCATATCGGCGCCTACACCGGCGTTTGCTTCGGCATTCACATCAGCGCCAACGCCGACATCGGCGGTCTGAGCCTGTGCAGCAATCGGGGCGGCCATAAGCGCCGTGACAGCCGTGGTCAGGGTCAGCTTGCGTAGGGAATTTGCATAGTTAGTCATGGTTCTTCCTTTCATTGCGCGTGCGGTACTCTGCACGCTGTTGCCCGAGCACGCCTGCCCGGTCCCCCACTCAACCCGACAGCTTTCGCATGGTTTCCCCCGCCCCGCTGCGCAGCAGAAAGCCGCCGTTTTCGCGCCCCACCTTCGGCAGATATTCTCCCACGAAGGGGCCCCCTCAAGCGCCGTTGCCAACAAAAAAAGGCCCGCTGGATAGCGGGCCTTCACAAAGCTCGGAATGGAACCGGGCTTAGTTCACGGACTTGGCGTCAACCACGTCCTTGTCGATCGCCTTCACCTCGGAAGAGATGGCGATCTGGCGCGGCTTCAGGGCCTCAGGCACCTGACGCTCAAGCTCGATATGCAGCATGCCATTGGCATGGGCCGCGCCGATCACCTGAACGTGGTCCGCCAAATGGAAGCGGCGCTCAAAGGCGCGGGTGGCGATGCCACGGTGCAGGTAGGACTTGGCCTCATCCTCATCAGCCTTGCGGGCCGAAACGATCAGCGCCTTCTCACGGACTTCGACGCTCAGGTCGCTGTCGGAGAAACCAGCCACGGCGATCGAGATGCGGTAGGCATCGTTGTCGAGCTTTTCGATATTGTAGGGGGGATAGCTGGGGGTGGCCCCATCGTTTGTCAGAACCCGGTCCATCATATTGGCGATCTGGTCAAAACCAACGCTGGAGCGGTAAAGGGGTGCGAAATCAAAGCTACGCATGTGTTCATCCTCATCAGTGAGCGATTGACATATCGGGCCTTCCACCATTGGACAGACCCGGTTTTTTCAAGCGCCGAAGCCCTATAGAGGCACCTCGGCAAAGCTCATGTGGGAAGGGTTTTGCGCGCTTTCAAGACTTGGGGTCGCAGATTTAGGGTCGGATAAATTTCGCCCCGGTCTCGCGCTCTTCGCCGACCCGGATGCGCTTGCCAGCGGGGTTGGAATCCAGAAACACACCTTTGCCCGCCACCAGCTCCGCTTGCAGCAACGCCAAGGGCGCCCCCAGAGCGGTGCCGAGCGAGACCTGCGCGCCTTCGACCTCGGCCTTGGCCGAGACGACTGAAACGATATGCGCCTCGCCCGCGACAATGCTAAAGATCGGCGCGCCGCTGGAGCCGAAATCGACTGAACAGGAGGTGACAAGAACCCCTTCTTGCTGCGCCAAAACCTTACAAACCTCTTGCAGGGATGGCGCCTCAGCCCGGTCGCGGGCATAGCTGACCACGCCCACGCTGTCGCCGGGACGGGGGCGCGCGGCGGTGCCAAAGGGCCGGATCGTCGTGTTGCGGATGGGGCGGGAGAGTTCCAAGAGCGCCAGATCGTTGCGCACCCGGCCCGAGGATACCTCTCCGTCATAAACGTAGTCGGGGTGCACCACGGCGCGGCGGATATCGCGGTAGGCCCCGGCGCGGCCATTGCGCCAACCGGCGAGGAACTGCACTTCGCCATGGTCGATCCGGGCCTTGGTTTCGCGGTCAAACAGGCAATGCGCGGCGGTCAGCACCAGACGCGGAGCGATCAACGTGCCGGTGCAAAACCCGGTGCCGCCGATGTCGAGACGGCCCACGGCCTCCCAAGCAGCGGCGTCCACACCGTTGTCGAGCGCCTTGAGCGCACTGTCTTGGGCCAGCGCCGCCGTGGCGAAGGTAAATACGCCGAGAATAGCCGCCAACAATTGTCGCAAAATGCACCTCAAAACCATGTTCACCTTGGCGGATATAGGGGAGTTGCGGCGAAAGTACGGCGCAGGCTTAACGCAAACGCGGCACCTGCGCGGGCGCATCGGGGTCACAGTCAAGCGCGGGCGGTCTCGGCCCGCCACAGGCCCAATCCAGCAGTTCGACACTATGCACCACAGGCACCCCGGTGCCCGACCCGATCTGCATCATACACCCGATATTGCCCGCTGCGATGACATCCGGCGATTTCGCCTCTAGCGTCTTGATCTTGCGCTCTTTCAGCTTGGCCGAAATCTCTGGCTGCATGAGGTTATACGTCCCTGCCGAGCCACAGCAGAGGTGGCTATCGGCAGGCTCTACCACCGTGAAGCCGGCCTGTTTCAGCAGCGTTTTCGGCGTGGTCTTGATCTGCTGCCCATGCTGCAGAGAACAAGCCGCGTGATAGGCGACGACCATGCCCGGCTCTGCCGGTTCGACAAAGGGCAGGTCCAACTCCGCGAGCAGCTCCGTCACATCCTTTGCCAAGGCCGAGACCCGCGCGGCATCCTCTGCCAGTGGGTCATTGCGGAACATATGGCCGTAATCCTTGACCGCGGTGCCGCAGCCCGAGGTGTTGATCACGATGGCATCCAGCCCCCCGCCATCCATCTCAGCACACCACGCGCGGATATTACGCGCCGCATGGGCGTGGCTTTCATCGGTCTTGCCCATGTGATGGGTCAGCGCGCCGCAACAGCCCGCGCCTTCGGCCACCACCACCTCGCAACCCGCACGGGTCAGCAACCGGATCGTGGCGTCATTGATATCGGTGTTCAGCGCCTTTTGGGCGCAGCCGGTCATCAGGGCCACCCGCCGCAGCGGTTTGCCCTGAGCCTGGAAGCTTTGCGGATCGTCATTGCGGCTGACCGGAGGGATCGTTTTTGGTGCCATTTCAAGCATGGCGCGCAGCCGGGCGTCGGGCATCAGCCGCGCGAAGGGCCGCCCGATCTTGGCCCCTAAAAGCGCCACTCGAAAGCGTGTCGGATAGGGCAGGATCCGCGCCAGCATCCAGCGCAGCGCGCGTTCGCCTAGGGGCCGCTTGTACCGCTCTTCGATGTAGCTGCGCGCGTGGTCGACCAGATGCATGTAATGCACGCCCGAGGGGCAGGTCGTCATACAGGCAAGGCAAGAGAGGCAGCGGTCGATGTGCAGCACCGTCTTTGGGTCCGGGTCGCGGTCATTCTCCAGCATGTCCTTAATCAGGTAGATACGTCCGCGCGGGCTGTCCAACTCATCGCCCAAGACCTGATAGGTCGGGCAAGTCGCCGTGCAAAAACCGCAGTGCACACAGGCGCGCAGAATGTCGTTGCTGCGCTGCGTGTCAGGATCCTGCAATTGCTCGGGGGTAAAGGTGGTTTGCATGGATGCTCCGTTACTATGTGCTGCGCATCAGATTGGCGAGGACAAGGCCGAACCAAGGAACCGTCGTGCCTACGGCCCCCAAAACCCCGCTCCACCGGCGCATGGCGGGGCGCGGATCGGCGCGGCGCAGTGCTTGGACCACCAGCGCGATCACCCCGATCCAAGCGGCCCAGAGGGTGAGGGCGATGACCCCCAGCAACCACGGGCTGTCGCTCCAATAGCGCAGCAGTCCATAGCGCAGGCCGGTGGCGAATAAAAAGGCGGCCAAGACCATCGCCCCCAAGGTGCGGACGGCCCGCAGGGAAGGCGGCACGGCGATCAACGCCTTGAACAGAAACGGGCCGATCAGAAAAACGATGAGAAAGACCAGCACCAATGTCATGGGGTCAGCGCCAAGGCTTCGGCGTTGAAGATGCCTCGCGGGTCGAACTTGGCCCTCAGCCCCGCCGTCAACCGCGCCACGCCCGGCGCTTCGGGTTCCTGCCGGGGCAGCAGAGTCTGCGCCGCGCTTTCGGCCCGCAATAGGGTCGCGTGACCGTCATACCGCCCCAACCGCGCGCGCAGGTCGGTGCCGGGCGCCATGCGCAGCCAGATCAGCCCCCCGGCCCAGTCATAAAGATGTGCCTCGGCCCCGGCTTTTGCCGCCAGCGCGGGGGCCTCGGTCGGGCGGCAGTGCACCCGCCAGACATCCCCCGCCGCCCCATGAAAGGCCGCAACATCGCGCAAATCGCGCCAGAGGGTCGCGGAGGGCTCTGCGTCCAGCACCTCAAGCTCGGCCCCCGTTGCGGCCAGCAAATCCTTCAGCCGCCCCGTCCGGTAGGAGACCGAGGTCTCAAACCCCTCCAACCGCAGAAATGACAGCCCCTGCGCCTGATCATGTGCCGCGCCGGCAACTTCAAAGGGGCTGCGCATGGCCAGCGCCATGGCGGCGATGGCAGCGGCGTCGTCCAGCCCCGAAAGCACGAGCGTTGCGCTGGTTTCCGGGGTGGGCAGCACCTTTAGCGACACCTCGGTCACGGCCCCCAAGGTTCCGCGCGACCCGGCCATCAACTTGACCAGATCATAGCCGGTGACGTTCTTCATCACCCGGCCCCCGTTTTTGATAACGTTCCCCTGCCCATCGACAAAGCGCACGCCCAGAAGGAAATCCCGCGCCGCGCCGATGGCAAGCCGCCGCGGGCCGCTAACGTTCGCCGCAAAAACCCCGCCGATGGTCGGCGTGCCACTGCAGCCCATAAGCGCGCGGTGGTCCATCGGTTCAAAGGCCAGCCGCTGCCCTTCGGCGGCCAATGTCGTCTCAATCTCGGAGACTGGCGTCCCCGCCTGCGCCACCAGCGTCAGCGCGCCCGGCTCATAGAGGCTGATGCCCCGCAATCCGGCAAGCGACAGGTCCGCCCCCGGCCCAGCCATGCCGCGCGTATTGCCACCCCGCAGGGACAAGGGCGCCTGCGCGGATCGGATCGCCTCGACCACTTCTGCTTCAGTCGTTATCGTCACGCGGCCACCGATGCGCCGCTGCCGCGCCGCCCTTCCGTGACATCCAAAGGAAAGACCTTGGCCGGGTTCAACAGCCACGTCGGATCAAACACGTCTTTCACCGCCAACTGCGCCTCAAGATCCGCCGGGGCATATTGCACATGCATCAGATCGCGCTTTTCGATGCCCACGCCATGCTCCCCGGTCAGACAGCCGCCCGCCTCGACACAAAGCCGCAGGATATCCGCGCCGAAGGCTTCGCATTTTTCCAGATCGCCGGGTTTGTTGGCGTCAAACAGGATCAGCGGGTGCATATTGCCGTCGCCTGCGTGAAAGACGTTGCCGACTTTAAGGCCATAGCTGTCCGACATCTCGCCAATGCGCCGTAGCACCATCGGCAGCTCGTTCACCGGGATCGTGCCATCCAGACACATGTAGTCGTTGATCTGCCCCATCGCACCGAAGGCCGATTTGCGCCCCAGCCAGATCGCCGCGCTTTCTTCGGCGCTGGTGCTTTCGCGCAGTTCCACCGGGTTGTGGCGGCGGGCGATCTCGGTGATCAGGGCAAGCTGGTGATCGATCTCGGCGTCGGAGCCTTCGACCTCGACGATCAGCAGCGCCTCGCACATCGGGTAGCCTGCATGGGCGAAAGCCTCCGTCGCCTCGATACAGGGGCGGTCCATGAATTCGATCGCCACCGGCAGCACCCCGGCCTTGATGATGTCGCTGACACAGGCCCCCGCCACGGCGTTATCGTCAAAGCCCATCAGCACGGGCCGCGCGCCTTCGGGTTTGGGCAGAATCCGCAGCGTTGCCTCTGTCACCACGCCCAGCTGACCTTCGGAGCCGCAGACCAGCCCCAGAAGGTCCAGCCCGCCTGCATCCATATAGCCCCCACCGATTTCAACCACGTCGCCATCCATCATCACCATCGTGACGCCCAGCAGGTTGTTCGTGGTGACCCCGTATTTCAGACAATGCGCCCCGCCTGAATTCATCGCGATATTGCCCGCGATGGCGCAGGCCAACTGGCTGGAAGGGTCTGGCGCGTAGAAGAAGCCATCCTCCTCTACCGCGCCGGTCACGCTGAGATTGGTGCGCCCGGTCTGCACCCGCATGAGCCGGTTGTCATAGTCGACCTCAAGCACCTCGGCCATGCGGGCCACCCCCAGCACAACACTATCGGCTGTGGGCAGCGCCCCACCGGCGAGCGAGGTGCCCGATCCGCGCGGCACGACAGGCACGCCCTCCTCATGACATATCCGCAGCACGGTGGAAACTTCTTGAGTGCTGGCCGGAAGGGTCACGGCCAAAGGGGGGCATTTATAGGCTGTGAGCGCGTCGCATTCATAGGCGCGGGTCTCATGCTCATCGTCGATGACGGCATTGCGGGGCAGCGCCGCACGCAGCCGCGCCACGACTCGCGCTTTGCGCGCAATGATCCCGGAATCGGGTGTTGGCATCTGCATCGCGGTCCCTCCTCTTGCCCCGCAGCATAAAGACTATGCCGCCGGTTTGACCAGACTGCCGCGCGCTTGGTGCAATTGCACCACTAATTTGCAGCCTCACGGTGAATTGCGCGGCGCCGCGCTGTGCTTACCTTGGAACCCTTCCGAAATGCGCTATATTCAGTTTGTTGTTTTATTGGTGCCACATGTTCAAACGCAGCCTCATTCTCTCCCTATTGGCATTTGCCATGCCGGCCTTGGCCGATCCGCCCGACATTTTGAATGTCACGGTCGATCGACAGGGGGATCTGTGGAAATTTGACGTTACCATCCGCCACAACGACAGCGGTTGGGATCACTATGCCGATGCTTGGCGCATTCTGGACCCCGAGGGGGAGCCTTTGGGCACGCGCAATCTGGCGCATCCGCACACCAAAGAGCAGCCCTTCACCCGTTCGCTGTCGGGCGTGCGCATCCCCGATGGGATGACTGAGGTCAGCATTCAGGCGCGCGACAGTGTGAGTGGCTGGTCGCCGGAATTGGTGACGATCCCGCTGCCCTGACCCCGCCCCTTGATCCCTAAGCCTCAGACCCGGTGATAAGGCCCGCCCGATAGTATCGCGGCGGCGCGGTATAGCTGTTCGACCAGCATGACCCGCACCAGCATATGCGGCCAGACCATCTTGCCAAAGGACAGCGCGTGATCCGCCTGCGCCCGCAGACTGGGATCAATGCCATCCGCCCCGCCGATGACAAAGGCCAAATCGCCCCGCCCGGCATCACGCCAAGTGCCAAGCCGTTCAGCAAAAGCAGGGGAGGTTTCGACTTTGCCGCGCTCATCCAACACGCAAATCACCGCACCTTGCGGAATCGCGCGTTGCAACAGGACGGCCTCGGCAGCCATGCCGCCGCCCTTTTTGTCTTCCACCTCAACCACACGCGCAGGACCAAGGCCCAGACCGCGCCCGGTCCGGTCGAACCGGGTGAGATAATCATCGACAAGAGTTTTTTCGGGACCGGCGCGAAGCCGGCCCATGGCGCAGAGATGTACCCGCATGGCTTAGTCCCGCAAAAGCAGGATCAGTGCGGCATGACCGCAGCTGCGTCTTCGCCGCCCAGCCACATCTTTTCGAGCTGGTAGAACTCACGCACTTCGGGGCGGAAGACATGCACTACAACGTCGCCTGTGTCGATCAAGACCCAGTCGCCGGTTTCGCGGCCTTCCATCTTGGACGTACGTCCGGTGGCGTCTTTGACGGCCTGTGCCAGCTTTTCCGAGATCGCCGAAACCTGCCGCGTGGAGCGGCCCGAGCAGATCACCATATAGTCGCCGATGGCCGTCTTGCCGCGCAGATCGATCTGCACGATGTCTTCGGCCTTGTCGTCATTCAGCGAGGAAAGGATAAGCGCCAGCAGGTCGTCGCTGGTTGCGATTTGCGAGGCGGCAGTCATTGCGGCCCCATGGTCAGCAGCCTGCGCTGCGTCAACGTTAAGAGACAGGACATTGTCCTCCTTCGTAATGCACCGCCAATGCTGAACGCTTGCCCCGGTGCCGAGCCCCCCTAATTTAGCGATATAGGCCAGATTTTTCAATGGACCCTATGCGCTCCGCGTGAACCGTGGCGCAAATCCCCGCCTAGTCAGGCAAATTCTCCGCCGCCGCCACCCTTGAGAGCGCCAATTGACTGTCTTCGATGACTTTCACCTCGCGCTGCGGGAAGGGGATGGAAATGTCGTTTTCCTTGAACGCATCCCAAAGCGCCAGATAGACATTGCCGCGAATGTTGGTCAGCCCGCCGGTCGGATCCTTGATCCAGAAGCGCAGGATGTAATCCACCGACGAATCGCCAAAGCCGACGATGTGACAGACCGGCGCCTTGTAGCTCAGCACCCGGTCGACGCCTTTGGCCGCATCGACCGCCAGTTTGCGCACCACATGCGGATCGTCGGAATAGGCCGTGCCAAAATAGATATCGAGGCGCACAAAGTCATTGGAATGCGACCAGTTCACCACTTGTCCGGTGATCAGGTCTTCGTTCGGGATCAGGTATTCTTTGCCGTCCCGCGTGACCACAGAGGCATAGCGCGCGCCGAGCGTTTGGATCCAGCCGAAGGTCTCACCCAGGCTGATCACATCGCCGGGCTTGATCGACTTATCCAGCAGGATGATCACGCCCGAGACGAGGTTCGACACGACCTTTTGCAGACCGAAACCAAGGCCCACACCGATCGCACCCGAGAGCACCGCCAGCCCCGTCAGATCAATCCCCACGGCTCGCACCCCGATGAAGAACGCCAGACCATAGAGTAGGATCTGCACCCCCTTCACGGCCAGCACCTGCATGGAAGGGCTGATGTCTTCGTTCTTACGGATCGTCGCAGCAGTTGTCGTGCTGGCAAGCCGCGCCATGGTCAGCAACGCGCCGACCACCACCAAAGCCGTCAGGACGGTCAATACCGACAGCCGGAACTCCCCAATCGTCAGCGCCACGTCATCCAGAAACACCGCCACATCGTCCGCGACATTCAGCATGTAGAGCGTGGCATAGATCCACAGCCCCCATGTCACCATGCGCCGCAGGGGTCGGTTGCGCACCAGACGCGCGGCAAAGGCGATGCCGACATAGATTGCCGCCAAGGTCGCCGCCAAGCCGATAAGATAAGACCGCGACGGCCAAGTGATATTCTGCATCACCTGATACAAAATCCCGGCCAGCAGCGCGAACCAGATCAGCCCCAGCCGTCGCTTGACCTGCACCACCACCCGCAACTGCCACTTGGACCACCCTTCGCGCGAGCGGACCCAGTTTTGCAGCATCACGCCGGTGACCCGATGCAGGATCCACGCCAGCGCAACCAAGGCCAGCAAGATCAAAATCTGGTTCTGCCGCCACCCGGGGCTCAGGACGCTTTCACCAAAGCCGAGGACCCCATCAAACAAAGCCTGAAGCGATAGAAGGAAGTTCGAGAAAGGGTGGGACTCAGGGATCATGTACGGCCTTTGCAACTCAGGGAGATCACGGTTGCACAGGCTCCTCGCTAGAGCAAGAACCGCCGCGCGACCAGCCCCGCACACCGCCCCACGATGCCACCTTGCGAGACTCGCTCAGGGTCTATATCCAAGGCCCCATGATACTGGTGTTTGATCTTTGCGACCGTGCGCGTCTGCGCGAACGCTTTTTCGGCGCGACGCATAGCGTTCTGGCCCGACTATAAGCCAGCCCTCTCAGCCACACCCATAGCCATTCCAAACCACGGGAGAGGACCATCATGTCCCCCAAGACGCTTTACGATAAAATCTGGGACGCCCATGTCGTCCACGAAGCCGATGACGGCACTTGCTTGCTTTATATCGATCGTCACCTCGTCCACGAAGTGACCAGCCCGCAGGCCTTTGAAGGGCTGCGCATGTCGGGCCGCACCGTGCGCGCGCCGGACAAGACCATCGCCGTGCCGGATCACAACGTGCCAACCACCGAAGGCCGCGAAGACCCCGCCGCGATGACCGAAGACAGCCGCATTCAGGTCTCTGCGTTGGATAAGAACGCGCGCGAGTTCGGCGTGCACTACTACCCCGTCTCGGACGTGCGCCAAGGCATCGTGCATATCGTCGGCCCCGAGCAGGGCTGGACCCTGCCCGGCATGACCGTCGTCTGCGGCGACAGCCACACCGCGACCCACGGCGCTTTCGGCGCGCTGGCCCACGGCATCGGCACCTCCGAGGTTGAGCACGTTCTCGCCACCCAGACGCTGATCCAGCGCAAGGGCAAGAACATGAAGGTCGAGATCACCGGCAAGCTGCGGCCCGGCGTCACGGCCAAGGACATCACCCTTTCCGTCATCGGCACCACCGGCACCGCGGGCGGCACCGGCTATGTCATCGAATATTGCGGCGAAGCGATCCGCGACCTGTCGATGGAAGGCCGCATGACCGTCTGCAACATGGCGATCGAAGGCGGCGCGCGCGCGGGCCTTATCGCACCTGACGAAAAGACTTTTGAGTATTGCAAAGGCCGCCCCCACGCTCCGAAAGGCGCACAATGGGAAGCGGCGATGGACTGGTGGAAAACGCTCTACTCCGACGACGACGCCCACTTCGACAAGGTCGTCACGCTCAAGGGCGAAGACATCGCACCAGTCGTTACATGGGGCACCTCGCCCGAAGACGTGCTGCCGATCACTTCGGTCGTCCCTGCGCCTGAGGACTTCAAAGGCGGCAAGGTTGATGCGGTGAAACGTGCGCTGGAATATATGGATCTGAAGCCCGGCCAAAAACTGACCGACATCCAGATCGACACCGTCTTTATCGGCTCCTGCACCAATGGCCGCATCGAAGACCTGCGCGCCGCCGCTGCGGTGCTGAAGGGCAAGAAGATCAAGGACGGGCTGCGCGCCATGGTCGTGCCCGGCTCGGGCCTTGTGCGCGCACAGGCCGAGGAAGAAGGACTGGCGGACATCTTCCGCGAGGCCGGTTTCGAATGGCGTCTTGCAGGCTGCTCGATGTGTCTGGCGATGAACCCCGACCAGCTTGCCCCCGGCGAACGCTGCGCGGCCACATCGAACCGGAACTTTGAGGGGCGTCAGGGCTATAAAGGGCGCACGCATCTCGTATCGCCCGGCATGGCCGCGGCGGCTGCTCTCACCGGTCATTTGACCGACGTGCGCGAATTGGCGTGACCGACCGGGGCGTGGATACCGGGCGCGTTGCGCAGGGCTCAGTCGGCCTTGCGCAACTCGCTGCCAGACTTCAGCACTTCGCTGCCGTCGTCCTGTTCTATCTTATAAGCCGGTTCGTCATCACTCGCTTTGCGGGTCACCTCGCTGCCCTGCAGCTTCAGCGTGATCTTCTGCGTGTATTTCTTGACGATCTTGCCGGTCCCGGTGCCATTGCCCCAGTCCCATTCCACTTTCGTGCCGGTTTGGTACGTCATGCCATGCCCTCCTGATACCCCATTTGCTTAGAACGCGCCGCTCAGCAGCGCGGTTCCCGCACTCTCCGAAGGATACCCCGATGGAAAAGTTTACAGAAATCACCGGCACCGCGGCTCCCATGCCGCTGGTGAACATCGACACCGACATGATCATCCCCAAGGTCTTTCTCAAAACGATCAAACGCTCCGGCCTTGGCGTGAACCTGTTCGACGAAATGCGCTATGACCGCGAAGGCAACGAAATCCCCGATTTCGTGCTGAACCAACCGCAATACCGCGACGCGCAAATCCTCGTCGCAGGCGACAACTTTGGCTGCGGCTCTTCGCGCGAACACGCGCCTTGGGCGATCAAGGATTTCGGCATCCGCTGTGTCATCGCGCCCAGCTTTGCGGACATCTTTCACAACAACTGCTTCAAGAACGGCATCCTGCCCATCGTCCTTCCGCAAGAGCAGGTCGATGTGCTGATGAAGGACGCCGAAAAAGGCTCAAACGCGCGGATGACCATTGATTTGGAAGGCCAGACTGTCACCACTTCGGACGGTGAGAAGTTCCCCTTCGAAGTCGATGCCTTCAAAAAGCACTGCCTGCTCAACGGTCTGGACGACATTGGCCTGACGCTTGAAAAGGGCACGGCGATCGACACCTATGAGGATTCGCTCAACCAGAGCCGTCCTTGGGTCTAAGGGCCATTTCTAAACTCAACTTGTGGGCGTAAATCCAGCGCCCACAAGATGTTGCGGCCTGCCATCAACCTGCCACGGAATTGATGCAAGAACGCACCACCCTTTCCCTCAAAATACCCCAGAACCCTGCTCTTCTCCACACGGAGCCTTGAGGCGCGCGCGGAAAGAAGGCAAAAATTGGACAATAATGAGGCGAGCCCCAGCAACCGGGGCCATCAAGTTGGAACAAGCACGCGGCAATGTATCGCGTCTGGCCAGTTTGGAAGGGCAGAGCAGTGATCGGACGAATGACAGGCGCGGCGACGCGTGGCCTATTGGTGGCGCTATTGATAGCCGCACCTGCGCTCCTTTTGCCGGGTGCCGATGCGGAGTCGAGCCAGATCACCGTGCTTCTCGCCTGTATCGCGTCGATTTTGACCTTCATGGAATACAACTCGCGCCAACCGAGCATCGTCGAATTTCGCGATGCGCCACCCTTCAATCGGCTGCGCTTCATCAGCCTGCTGTTCACCATCGTCGTTCTGTCGCTGATCGCACGGGGCCAAGCGGCACCCACCCTGCTGACAGGCGCACTGACCTCGCTCGGCGTGATCTTGGGCAACGCGCTTGATTTTCCCTATTCTCCGGTGCGGCTGGTGGTGCTGATGATGCCCGCCGATGCCCCCTATGAGGCGGTCAATCTGATCCGCACGGCAGCGGGGCTGGCCTACCTCGTTTCGCTCATCGCATTGGCGACCTTCGTGGTGCTGGTGCGGGTCATGGGCTGGCCCGCCCGCCAAGGCGCCTTTAACGTCTGGGTGAATCTGCCGCTCTTTGACCCAACCGCCGGGGGCGACGTGCTTTACCGTCTGCAACGCGATGCACGGATCAACATCGCGCTTGGGTTCTTGTTGCCCTTCATCATCCCCGCAGTGGTCAAGGCCACCGCCGATCTGCTAGATCCGATCTCACTGAGCAATCCGCAAACCATGATCTGGACAATAAGCGCATGGGCATTCCTTCCGGCCAGTATGATTATGCGGGGCATCGCCATGGGGCGCGTGGCCGAGATGATCCACGACAAACGCCGCCGCGCCTACGCCGAAGCGCATATGCAGGCCGCCTGATCAGACTGCTGCTGGCGTTTTTCCTGCTGACTGGTTTCGCACAGGCCGAGCCGCTGCGCATCGCCACCTTCAACACCGAATTGTCACGCAAAGGGCCGGGCATTCTGCTGCGCGACATCCTGCGCGGCGATGACCCAAGCATCGCTTCGGTGGTGCAAACCATCGCCGCCGCCGATCCCGATATCATCGCCCTCCAAGGCATCGACTATGACCTCGAACGCAGCGCCCTCAACGCTCTTGCCGACGCCCTCACCGCTGCCGGTGCGCCCTACCCCCACCGTTTCGCCGCGCCGCCCAATGCAGGCCGTCAAAGCGGTGCGGACCTCGACGCAGACGGCAAACGCGGTGGCCCCCGCGACGCGCAAGGTTACGGCCGTTTCTTTGGCCAAGGCGCGATGGCCATCCTCACGCGCTACCCGATCATGACGGCGCAGCTCCAAGACTTCAGCACCCTCCTCTGGCGCGACCTCCCCGGATCACTTTACCCGATCATCGACGGCGCCCCCTTCGCCGGAACCGAGGCGCACGCCGCGCAGCGCCTGTCGTCCAACAGCCACTGGTCCCTGCCTGTCCAACTGCCCAACGGCCCCATCACCCTGCTGACATACCACGCCACCCCGCCTGTCTTCGACGGCCCCGAAGACCGCAACGACCGACGCAACCACGATGAAACGGCCTTCTGGTCTCACCACCTTGCCGGAGTGATCGGCACCCCGCCCCAAGATGCTTTCATTCTCCTCGGCGATGCCAACCTTGATCCTACGCGCGGTGAAGGACGCGGTGACGCCATCGCCAGGCTGCTCGCTCACCCCACCTTGCAAGACCCGCTGCCCGACCAATCTACAGTCGACTGGTCGCAAACCGGCCCGATGCGCGTCGACTACATCCTGCCCTCTCGCGACTGGCAGGTGCTCGACGCTGGCCTGATCTGGCCCAAGGGGGA
The DNA here is from genome assembly GCF_034377145.1 of Sulfitobacter sp. OXR-159. Classification (NCBI taxonomy): domain Bacteria; kingdom Pseudomonadati; phylum Pseudomonadota; class Alphaproteobacteria; order Rhodobacterales; family Roseobacteraceae; genus Sulfitobacter; species Sulfitobacter sp. OXR-159. The sequence continues at coordinate 320,238 of NZ_CP139707.1, read as the reverse complement.
AGACGCCAGCCGCCATGCGCTGGTCTGGGTCGACCTCACCCGCTGACGCGCCGCTATCTTGACCCTTCGGAACCCGCAGGCTACCCAATCTCCAACCGTATTTTCAGGAGTTTCCCATGGCCAACCCATCCTTGCTCATCCTCCCCGGCGACGGCATCGGCCCCGAGGTTATGGCGCAGGTCACGCGCATCATCGATTGGTTCGGCGAAAAGCGCGATCTGGCCTTCGACGTAGAGCATGATCTGGTCGGCGGTGCCGCCTATGACAAACACGGCACACCCCTGCACGACGACACGATGGCACGCGCCCTCGAAGTCGACGCGGTGCTTCTGGGCGCCGTCGGCGGCCCGAAATACGACGATCTCGATTTCTCCGTGAAACCCGAGCGCGGCCTCTTGCGCCTGCGCAAAGAGATGGACCTCTTCTCCAACCTGCGCCCGGCGCAATGCTTTGACGCGCTGGCCGATTTCTCCTCGCTGAAAAAAGACATCGTCGCGGGCCTCGACATCATGATCGTGCGCGAGCTGACCTCCGGCGTCTACTTCGGTGAACCGCGCGGCATCTTCGAGGAAGGCAACGAGCGCGTCGGCATCAACACGCAGCGCTACACCGAAAGCGAGATCGAACGCGTCGCCCGCTCCGCCTTTGAACTCGCCCGCCGCCGCGGCAACAAAGTCTGCTCCATGGAAAAAGCCAATGTCATGGAAAGCGGCATCCTGTGGCGCGAAGTCACCCAACGGGTGCGCGATGCCGAATACCCCGATGTCGAACTCAGCCATATGTACGCCGACAACGGCGCCATGCAACTGGTCCGGGCCCCCAAACAATTCGACGTCATCGTCACCGATAACCTCTTCGGCGACATCCTCAGCGACTGCGCCGCCATGCTCACGGGCAGCCTCGGCATGCTGCCCTCCGCCAGCCTCGGCGCGCCCAATGTCGATGGCCGGCCCAAAGCCCTCTACGAGCCCGTCCACGGCTCCGCCCCCGACATCGCGGGCCAAGGCAAAGCCAACCCGATCGCCTGTATCCTCAGCTTCGCCATGGCGCTGCGCTATTCCTTCGACCAAGGCGAAGAAGCCGCGCGCCTGGAAAAAGCCGTCGAACAGGCACTGGCCGACGGCGCCCGCACCCCCGATCTGATGGGCCCCGAAGGCGGCACCCCCATCACGACCGAGGAAATGGGCAACGCGATCCTCAAAGCGCTCGACGCGAGCCTCTAAAGAACCGCGGCGGGGTTCACGCCCCGCCGCTTCCCCCTTCATTCTTTCTCAAATACCCGCGGGGGAGCAGCCAAAGGCTGCGGGGGCAGCGCCCCCAACTGCGCCCGATCTCCCCATCCGCACCGCAAAATCCCTACAACTGACCAATTGCCAATTACGCCACGCTGCGCTATGCGCTGCACATCGGTCGGGCTGTAGCGCAGCCTGGTAGCGCACCTGCTTCGGGAGCAGGGGGTCGGAGGTTCGAATCCTCTCAGCCCGACCAGATATCCCCCTGACACCAGCCTACGCCCAAACCTCGGCGCGCCCCGATCCGCTTAGCCGTAGACCTTGATCAACATCCAAATCCCCATGCCCAGCATCATGACGTTCTCGGTGAGCGAGACGAACCCAAGCGGCACATTACTTGAACCGCCCACACAGGCGCATTTCAACTCGCGTTTGTCGACATAGACCGCCTTGATCACCGACACCGCGCCGATCGCGCCGATGACAATCGCGACGGGGGCCGACAGCCATGTCAGCGCACCGGCTGTCATCAAGATACCGGCCAGCGCCTCGCCAAAGGGGTAGACCTTGCCATAGGGCACCCAACGCTGCGCCAGCAGGTCGTAGTTCAGGAACATCGTCGAAAAGCTCTCGATGTCCTGCAACTTCTGTACGGCGAGGAAACACATCGAGATCGAGATGAACCATTCAAACGCCCGCAGGGTGAAGATGCTGTCGAAGGCGTACCAAGAAAGGCCCAGTGCCATCAAGAAGGCGACGCCGAAAATAGCGATGACGGGCTGATAGCTGGTGTCCGACTGCTCTTCTTTGGGCTTGTCCAGACCGAAATGCACACGCAGATCGTCATAGCCGCCTATCCGCTCACCGTCGATGAAGGTCTGTGGCGTGGTTTCCACACCTTCTTTCGCCATGAAGGCGTCGGTCTCTTCGCGCGTCGTCAGGTGGTGATCTTCGACGAGATAGCCCTGCCGCTCCAGCAGGTCTTTAGACTTCAACCCAAAGGGACAGAGGTGCTGCTCCATCACCATGCGGTAAAGCTTTGCGGTCTTGTCCTGTCCTTCGGCCATCCTAGCCTCCTATTGTTTTTCCAAACGACGTGTCTGGGGAAGGAACAAGTTTCCAGCGCAGGAGAGTTCCGCAAAAGCGCTACTTTGCGCCACCGGGAACGGCCCTTGCGGGCATACATCCCCCGAGGCGTAAGGTTTCGTGACCTTCAGGTCACCTTGCCAAGATGCGCGGCGGGGATCGTCACGGTCCAGGTCAGCGCGTCTTCACTGGTCACCGTATCCGCTGAGCCATCGACCATGGCGGGGGCCAATACGGAAAGCACCTTGCTGCCAAAGCCGGACGCTTTTTTGGCGGAGGGATCAAATGTGATGCCGGTCTCGACCCACTGGAAGCGCAGACCGCCCTGTTCGGTGTGCGACCAATGGCACCGGATATCGCCGCCCCCGCCACTCATCACACCGTATTTGGTAGAATTCGTCGCCAGTTCGTGCAGCGCCATGCCGATCAGCTGCAATGCCTGCGGCCCCAAAGCGACGGTGGGGCCTGCCACATCCACCCCCTTGCCTTGCAGATGCAAGAAGGGGTCCAATTGCGCCCGGACCAGCTGAGCAAGGTCCACGGAGGACCATCCACCATCGACCAGCAAATCGGTTGAACGGGCCAGCGCCTGAATACGGTCCCCGAAGGATTTATTGAACTCCGCCAGAGAGGCCGCCGAACTCGCCGTTTGCCGCTGCATCGCCGTCACCAAAGACAGCATGTTCTTGGCGCGGTGGATGACCTCCCGCGAGACAAGATCGCGCACCTCTTCGGCTTTGCGCGTCGCGGTCACATCGTGGTGGATGTTCGAGATCGAAACGATATCCCCCGACAGCGTCCGGATGGGCGTGCAGGCGATTGTGACATGCCGCTCGGTGCCGTCCTTGGCGACCCGCACCGCATCGAACTGGCGCAGCTTACCCGCCATAATCTGATCGCGATATTCAAGCACCCGTGTCGGCCAATCCGGCGGATACAAAAGCTCGACCGACCGGCCCAATGCCTCCTCTTCGGTATAGCCATAAAGCCGCTCGGCGGCGGGGTTCCAGCTGATGATACGGCCATCCATATCATAGGTCAGGATCGCTTCGCCCGTGGTGGCGACGAGGGCGGCAAAGGTTTCAGCACGCACATGGGCACGCTCGATATCGTCATGGGCCATGCGGCGCGTGGTGACATTGCGGTGCTGCAACAGCAGGCAGGGCGCGCCTTGGATTGTCATGCGGTTGGCGTTCAGTTGAAACCAGCGCCGCACGCCCGGCCCATCACAGGGGTATTCCCCCTCAAAGGCGGCACCGGTTCTTAATGCCTGTCGCAGCCCGTCCAAAACGATTTCCGCCTGCACCACGGAATCCATCACCGCCGCTTTGCAGATGTCAAAGTAATTGGCCCCGACATAATGCGACCCGGCGTCCCCGCCGTTCTCTTCGCAAAAGATCTTCCACGCCATATTTACCGCGACAATCTCGCCGGTGGCGTCAAGGATGACCACTTCGTCGGTCATCGCCTCGATCAATTCATAATGGCTGGCGTCAAGCGTGACGCTTTGGCTGCTTTTCAACATATCCTCACCTTAGCGCGGATTCGGACTTGTCTAAAGTTAACTTAGGTTTAATCGTAAAGGCCAAATCCCATATTTTAACGGGCTCCGACCGCGCCCCTCCTGCCCTATGCCTGCGACCCGGCGCCGCTGCTCGGAAGGCTTGCAATCTGTGAAAATTCTGAAATAAGCCCCGCCATCCGGTCGCAGCCTACCCGGACATCAAAACAAGGGCCCCAGAATGAAAACACTTGTCATCTGCTCAGGCGGACTCGATTCCGTGTCGCTTGCGCATATCACCGCCGCTGAGCATCACCTCACCCGGCTTGTCTCTTTTGACTATGGTCAACGCCACCGCAAGGAGGTCGACTTCGCCGAAGCCGCCGCCAAACGGCTTGGCGTGCCGTTCCACCTGATCGACATGCGCGGCATCGGTGCTGCGCTGTCAGGCTCCGCCCTGACCGATGATATCGACGTGCCCGATGGGCATTACGCCGAAGACACGATGAAGATCACCGTCGTGCCAAACCGCAATGCGATCATGCTGTCGATCGGCTTTGGCATCGCGGCAGCGCAAGGCGATGAGGCCGTGGCGACCGCCGTGCATGGTGGCGACCACTTCATTTATCCTGACTGCCGCCCCGGCTTCACCCGCGCCTTCGACGCAATGCAGCAGGCCGCACTCGACGGCTATGCCAATGTGCGCCTGCGCACGCCCTTCGTCGAGCAAAGCAAGGCCGAGATCGTCCGCCAAGGCGCGCGCCATGCCACGCCTTTCGCCGAGACCTGGTCTTGCTACAAAGGCGGCGCGGTCCATTGCGGGCGCTGCGGCACCTGTGTCGAGCGGCGCGAAGCCTTTCATTTGGCCGAGGTCACCGACCCGACGGTCTATGCCGACCCGGACTATTGGACCACGGCCCTCGCCACACGAGGGGAAGGCTGATGTTCCGTATTCGCAAGGAATTCCACTTCTCCGCCAGCCACCAGTTGACCCACCTGCCCGACGACCACCAATGCGCGCGGCTGCATGGGCACAACTATATCGTCGTGGTCGAACTGGCCGCCGAGACGCTCAATGCCGACGGTTTCGTGCGCGATTATCACGACCTGAAGCCGCTCAAGACCTATATCGACGATCACTTTGACCACCGGCATCTGAACGATGTTCTCGACGGCCCCTCCACGGCCGAGAACATGGCAAAGCACTTCCACGATTGGTGCGCAGCGCGTTGGCCGGAAACCTGCGCGGTGCTGGTCAGCGAGACCCCCAAGACATGGGCGGAATACCGGCCATGAGCCTGCGCATAGCCGAGATTTTCGGCCCCACCATTCAGGGCGAAGGCGCGCTGATCGGGGAGCCGACGGTATTCGTTCGCGCGGGCGGCTGTGACTATCGGTGTAGCTGGTGCGACAGTCTGCACGCCGTCGACAGCCAATACCGCCATAGCTGGGCCCCCATGTCGACCGAGGATATCTGGCGCCGGATCCGCAAACTCTCCAAGGATCAACCGCTGACCGTCTCCCTTTCCGGTGGCAACCCGGCAATTCAGGATTTCGGTTCGCTGATCCGGATGGGGCAGGCCGCGGGATACCGTTTCGCCTGCGAGACCCAAGGCTCCGTCGCGCGCCCGTGGTTTGCCGATCTTGATACGCTGGTGCTCTCTCCCAAACCGCCCTCAAGCGGTGAGACTGTCGATTGGGATGCCTTCGACGCTTGCCGGGCCTTCGGCGCTCAGGCGCGCCAACAGGTGATGAAGATCGTGATCTTCGATGAGATCGACTACCACTGGGCCCGCGAAGTGCATGCGCATCACCCCGATATCCCGCTCTACCTCCAGCCCGGCAATCCCGAGGTTGACCCCGCCACGCCCGTTGACCCGCAGGCGCTGGCCGACCGTCTGGGTTGGCTGACCGACCTTGCCATGACCGATCACTGGTTCGCCCCCCGCATCCTGCCGCAGCTTCATGTCCTGATCTGGGGCAACAAGCGCGGCGTCTGACCGATGGAGACACCTATGTCCGAAGACATCTACAGCAATCTCAAGCAACTTGGCGGTGAGACCCGCATTCCCGCCAGCCCCGAAGAGGCCGAGTTGGAGCGGGTGCCGAACCCGCAGGCCGATGTCGCCTATAACGTGCGTTTCACCGCGCCCGAGTTCACCTCGCTCTGTCCGATGACCGGCCAGCCGGACTTTGCCCACCTGGTGATCGACTATGTGCCCGGCCCGTGGCTGGTGGAATCCAAATCGCTCAAACTCTTCCTGACCTCGTTCCGCAATCACGGCGCTTTCCATGAGGATTGCACGGTCTCCATTGCGCGCCGCTTGGCCGATTTCCTTGATCCGCAATGGCTGCGGATCGGCGGCTATTGGTATCCGCGCGGCGGCATTCCCATCGATGTGTTCTGGCAGACCGGCCCCCTGCCCGAAGGCGTCTGGATCCCCGATCAGGGCGTGCCGCCCTACCGGGGCCGTGGCTGAGCGGGCACCGCCAACCCCACCCTCACCCCCAGTGCCTTCGGGGCGCGCGACCCCCTGCGCGCCCCTGTTTTCGTGAAAACCGTGTGTTTTAGATCACATTCTCTTTAACAACGGCCTTCTTCCTTGAACCTCCGGCGGGGAAAGGCCGTTAGTCTTTCATACACGCATACGACCCTGCCCTGCGCAGAGAGGTCAACCACGGAGCGACCACATGCTGACAAGACGTCATTTCATCCAGACCACCACAGCGCTTTTTTCCGGCGCGATTGCCACTCCTTTGATGGCACGCACCCGCCCCAGCGAAGCGGAGAAAGCCGCATGGGACGCGCGGATCACCCCGACAGGGTTTGACCCGGCGACCAGCAACCCTTGGGGCGTCCACCCGCGTTTCCTGCCTCAGCGGGTTGTGGCGAACGACAATCTGCGCGTCGGTGATGTCCACGTTGATGCCGTGGCGCGCTATGTCTACCATATCGAAGAAGGCGGCACCGCGATGCGCTATGGCGTGGCGATTGCGCGCGGCAACCTTTATGAGCCGGGCACCTATACGATCAAGCGCAAGGTGGAATGGCCGCATTGGACCCCCACTCAAAACATGATCAAGCGCGATCCCGAGCTTTACGCGGGCCTCGAAGACGGCGTGCCCCCCGGCCCTGAGAACCCCCTCGGTTCGCGGGCGCTTTATCTATTCGAAGGCAACCGTGACACCTATCTGCGCATCCACGGCACACCCGAGCCGCGCAGCATTGGTGGGCGGGCCAGCTCTGGCTGTGTGCGGATGATTATGGCGCATATTAACCAACTCTACCCGAATGTGCGGACCGGCTCGACGGCCTATCTCTATTCGGCAGAAGAAAGCGTCGTCGCGCGCAGCTAAGCCGCGACGCAGGACGGGGACCGCGAACAGGCGGTCCCCGCTCTCATTAGGCTTGGCGTTTGGTGCAGATCGGATTGCCGCCCACCGCCCGCAGCGGTACCATCGCCGTCTCAACCGGACCGCTGTGCTGATACCAATAGCAGCCATCTTCGGGCAGCAAACGCGCCGTGGACAGGTCTTGGTTCGGCGCGGCAAGGCGCACCACCGACTCTGGCAGATTGCCCACCCGTTCCGACCCGCCATCTGGCGCGGTCGCGGGCACCGTACATCCGGCAACAGCCAGCAAGGCCGCCCCGATCACAAAAGTTCCTGTTTTCATCAAAGCCTCTGCCATTCCTGATTATATCCCCGCGCAATCTGACAGACCGGTTGGGGATTTCAAGCAACAACGGGGTGAATGAGGCAGATGTTGGCATCGTGCCAACGAAAGTGGATGTCTGCGCAAAGTGAAAAATTCCAAAAGGTCTGATGCCGTATATAAACGATATATCAATAGATTACGCCGCCATAAAAACGAATCAAAAAGACATAGCCTGCGCAAGGAACCGATAGTCTGCGCAAACTTTTTTGGATTTTTTCGATGTTCGCTGGGCTGTCCTATCGCACGACAAAGCCCGCCTCAGAGAGGCGGGCTTTGAAGCCTTAATCATCAGATCAAAACGAAGCTAGTCGGCAAGGGCCTTCTTGAAGGGATGATCTTTCCGGTACAGCGTCTTGTAACCACTGTGGGTGAACGGAGTTGCCACCCTTGAGACCTCGGTTTTTCCTACCCACCAATCCGTAAAATGATCCCGCATCAGGGTGTTCGCTACGGTGACCGCCGCTTCCCCGACCGCACCTTCTGTTACCTCTATTAAGAGCCCCCATCGATAAGCCGAAGCTGCGACCAAGCGGTCGAAAAAGTCCTGCGACATTAGGTCAGGGTCAACGTTCGTTTCCGCCCTAAGTGCGTAGCTGCCCACGATTTCATGAATGGTCCGGTAGTCGTCCGGGATATTGATATCGTTGAAACGAATGCGGTGAAGCATCCGATGGAGCTGAGGCTCCATCTCGATGTAGTCGTTCAAGTCCGGAACACCTGAAAAGATCAGCATCAAGGGCCAGTCATGAGATTTCATCAAAGTCTTGAAGAAGTCGAGAACCGCGAACCGGTCTGCATCACTCTTCTCGCGAAAGATATGCTGTGCTTCATCAAAATGAATGCCGATGACACCGGCGAGCTTGGCTTCCCGAACGACAATATCCCAGTTTTCACTCTGCGTCAGTCTTGCCTTAGAGCTCACAGGATAGCCAATGGCAGCGGCGGTTGCCTTACCGAGATCTTTCCAGGTCCCAATTCCCTTCAAAACGCACTCCGCGAAACGCGCACCCGACCCGTCGGGAAGCACGATCTTGTCCGCGTTGAACTGGCAGATCAGCGCACCGATTTCAGTGGTCTTACCAGTGCCGGAAGGTCCGGTCACGAGAAGCCCTTCAGTTTCGAAGCGCCCCCCACCGATCAAATGCCCCAAATGAGCGCTGAAGACCCGGGCGAAGTCAGCCTTCAGTTTTGCAGCACGTACCAAGGGATATACCTTGCTGGCCGTATTGGCGGCAGCATCCCGATACGCCTCGACGATGAACTCGCTCATACCTTACTCTCCGTGATGGGACTGAACATGGGCTTAGTGTTGGCCTCCAACTCCTCGAAGTCCTTGGACACCGGCGGCGCTTCTGCCTCCGTGGAAGAAGTTTCAGGCGGTGGATCCGTCGGTTCCTCTGCCGGGGCTGGCACAGCGTGGCACGGACCCGAATGACCAGAGCGTTCCATGATGTTTCCTGGTCCTGATGTCTCCATCGACCGGGACAAGGGCGCCAGTTCCACATGGGCCATTTCGGCTGCATCTTTGCGGATCTTGTCGATTGTGGCGTAAGAGGACGGCAAATTGGAATCTGGGAAAAAGCCAGACTCACGAACCCTGCGCTGACGCGCTTCAGCAAGATGCTGTCTATGCAGAGAGCGCAATTCCGGGTTCGCCTCGATCGCAGCGCGCTTCACAGCCATGGCTTCGTCCAATGTCAAATCTGCGAAGATTGTCATCGACAAATTAGCGATAATCTTTTCTTTCTTTCCCTGAGGCAGGACGGTGACATGACGAAGGTCATCCGGATTTAGCAATACCGTACATTTCTTGCTTGCGCCCCCCGCGAACGATTGCAGGGCCGAGGAGTTGTAAGGGATGCCAAAGATCTTGATACCTTCGGATGTTGTAGATGCTTGTCCTTCCACGCCCAGATGTAAACGCAACTGTTCTGGATCGGGCGGTTCGATACCGTTGGTCCGAGCGGAAACCTCTTCGAACTTCTGCCAAGGGGTTGCACCGAACATGCCGGTCCCATTGTGCGGTGTGTAAGGATACTCATCGATAAAATAACGGGTGATGATCCCCATCAGGGCGTCAGGCGTGATCTCCGCATTCTTTTTGCCGTCATAACCGTTCAATTCGCCCGGCCTACTACCGGTATAGCCGGGCAAGAAGTTCAGGACCTTCCACTGTAGCGTCCCAAACATCCGTTCCACATAGGCATTGTCAGTGGAATTGTATGCCCGGCCGGTCATGACCGCAGTGCCAAGCCCGAGCTGGCTCGCGTAAATATTCGCGTTACGCGTGGCCGTGCCGTTGTCAGACTTTACCAGCGCCAAGCTTACCGGCGGTGCTGGCTCCCGGTTACAACCATAACGGACCTTTTCGCGGAATTTATCCCGCAATGCCATGCGGAGAAGTTTTTCCTGATGGTCCCCATCAGCCGATTCAGCAAGGAGCCAAGCCAGAGGCATTCTCGTGGCCAAATCTAGCATGAAGAACAACCAGAGCCGTCTAATTTCCCCTTCCTCAAGTGGGTCCTGCGCTTTCGTACGATCGATCCTTTTGACCCTAACGTTGCCCTTCGCGTCGGTGAAGATTGACAAGAGGTATTGATCAGTTGGACAGGTCTCGCCGTATTTCAGAGCGCGAACGTCCGTTGTTCCTGCGCCAAACTTGTTCTGCGCGTGACGTTTTCCGTTGCGCCCCACTTCTTTCGTCGCAGGGGATTCCTGGCTCAGCCGTGTGCGGATCGTAGTGATCGACGGAAATTTGAAGCCCCACAAAATGTCATGTTCCGAAAGCTTGAACTCGTCTGTCGCACCCTCATAAAGCCGCGCAAGCTTCGGCTGCTCTTTTTTGAAGTAGAGGTTCATGACATAATCGACAAAACGCTCGTGCATGGGGCACAGACGTTCCCTTTTATCTTCTGGCGGGCCTTTCCGGTGATGCCTGCGCATCAAGACAACCGGCTCGCGCCAGAACCTGATAAAAGTGTTGCGCATTTCTTGAAGTACGCGGCCTGTGGGTAAGGAGTGCGGGCGCTTTGCACTCCCGATGTATGCGCCGTGAAGAAGATGCGGGTTATTGGTTAGCGTTTTTGCCATGTCACGAAGGCGCTGCCGAACATCTCGCCGGCTAAGATACCGTTGGGTAAGTTTCTTACCCTCAGCTTCCAAGGCTTCCATAGCGTGTACGAGCCCTAGGCGCGCATGCACATCGCGCTGCTCATCCGCAGTAAGCTGCGAAACCTTCTCAAAACCGCCTGTATAGGCGCGAAGCGCTTTGCGGCGCTCGGCCATCACTGGCGTAATGACCTTGCCGTCTCCAACAGTCAGGGCATCATTGATCCGCTGAAACGGCAAAACCATACATTCACCGTCCTCGAGACCCTCCACGGCATATCCGTCGGCCTCTTTGCCGACCACACGCCAGCGCCGCCGCTCCAGCACCAATTCGGAGCCTTGTGGGATCCTGTATTTTACGGCAGCAGACATTAGGCGAGCCAGATCCGGGAGTATTCGCAGATAACAGCATGCAGATTCGCCTTGATTACCCCTTGCCCAACATGCCGAAGAACTGCGTTGAACGCACGCGCCGAGGTTACTTCGCACTGGGCCAAAAGTTCGCGCATCAGCCAATACCCACCCCTGCGAGCACGGTCGAGGACATGTGCGTCGGCTTCTTGATCAACGATCTCAGTCGCCCTGTAGATACGAAGAAGATTGTCCCGGTAGGCGCGCGTGTAGCGATCGCCATTTACGACCCTTTTGTCGTCCGCAAAGCAGGCCGGAGTGGCTTCGAAAATCGCCTTGATCTCTTCCTTGGTCTTCTCTCCTGCGAGGCTGTCACTATAGCGGACATACACTGCACGCCTAAAGCCGTCCCTGAAAGTAATGCGCAGATCGAAGCTATGCTCTCTTAGCTTGCCTTTACGGATGCGATAGTTGACTGGCGGAAGCTGCACCTCAAGACCATAGAGATCGGGCGAAAGGAGCGCTTCGATCCCGACCGCCATTTCGCGCTGACCGTCAAAGTGGTAAACTTTGCGCTGTCCTTTCGTGGCGGGCGTTGCGAACGTCATGGACACGCGGGAAGCCGAGCTGCTGCGGGTCAGCGGATTGCGATAACCATCGTAGGCCCAGACACCGTGGATCCGATTCACTTTCAGTGCGGGCATTTTTTTCTGCTCGCCTGTCGATGTGTCCCATTCGAGAGGATACGGCATGACTTCTCCGTTCTCATTCGCTCATGCGAGTGAGGTTTTGAGTTTAGATTTACGGGGTTTGATCGCAGTCGCCTGAACTTTTTGAAGTTCTTCCTAGGCAAAATTACGCGGCCAACAGCCCAATTCTAGCGGTGCAATTTCCGGTGCGCATGATCACGCGGGACCAGACTTTCATTTGTTTTCCAACCGCAGGCTGCGGTTAGGCAGGAACCGTTCATGCCTAAGCGATTCGAGTCAAATATTATTTTATTACAACACATTAGCTTTCTTTCACTCCTTCGAAAATCGCAAGCCAGAATGCCATGTCCCCGTCTGTCATGGCCGTCATCTTCATCACTCGGCCCAGCTTTCCCTGCGCCTTATGAAGGTGAATTAGGATTTGATTTTCATGAATGAAAGCTCGCGACAGCGTTAAGCTGTGGACGGAGTATCTACTTTACTCAATTCCAAGCTCTCGCCAGCGGCGCCGCTGCATCTCGCGTTCCAAAAGTAGCAGGTGAGTATCAGTCCCAAACACCATATCTTGGGGTAGGCGTGGAAAAATAACGCAGATGCAGCGCCCAAGCAGGCCGCCATGAAACTTCGCCAAGTCCGCGGATAATTTAGACCGAAGTTTTATGGCAGTCGCATAGGCCATGCCATGCTTGTCTTGGAGCATACGCAAAGTGGGCATGTCGTTGCGTTGCCGATATTGGATAATCTCTTCGGCGAGCCCGAAATAGAATTTCAGGCCCCGATGGCTCCCGTGCAGTTCGGTCCCTGATTTCAGGCTGAACTGCTTCTTACCCTGCATTCCCCAGGTGGCGTGTCGTTTGAGGTGAAGATCGCCTGTATCCGATCGCTAGACAAGGATTTTCTGCCGCAAGCGGCACCTGCGGTCGCGCAGACTGCTGGATCTGGACGGATCAGACCGCGAAGCCGCTGTTTCCTTGCCCAGGGGCGGCGTTTTTCAGCGCAGCGGACAGATCTGTCCAGCCGCTTTCGTTCAGTTTGAGCGTGGATCGCGATCATGCGCATAGCGGTGGCGCTCGCAATCGGCGGATAGCGGCGAGGATGGCGCGTACCATCGTGCCGGTGACAGCGACCTCGGCCAGCTGGAAGGTGATGGTGCGGGCGTGACGGACCACACGTGCCCCGATCTTGATCAGCTTCAGTTGCAGGCTGGTCAACGACCAGTCGGCCATGGCTTCGGGCAGCTCGATGCAGCGCAAGAAGGTGGCCAGGTTGTACGCCAGGGCGTGCAGTTGCAGCCGCACCTCATTGTCGCGGAACTTCCGGCACGACAGCCGCGTCCAGCGAAAGGCGTATTTGCCCTCTTTGATGTGCTGCTCGGCGGTGCCGCGCTGGTTGTAGAACCGCACCACCCAGTCCGGCTCCATCGGCAGGTTGGTGACGATGAAGCCGACACGCGGGAACAGTTCGCCCGGATGCCATTCGATCTTGGCGATCACCCGGCGTTCCTTGTCCCAGGACGCCGCCTGATACTCGAATTCCTCGAAGAACCGCTTGACCTTGGTCAGTGACGGCCGCCCGACAGGGCGCGTTAGCCGATGCGCGATCTTGTCCTTGAGGACCGCGTTTGCGGGCAGCCGGATGGCGTAGAAGAACCGCGCTTCTTCCAATCGCTCATAGATCGCCGGGATCGCGTAGGCAGCATCGGCCCGGAAGAACCTGCCACCAAGGTCGCGCTCCGCGTAGCGCGCAATGACGGGGTCGAGAACATCACGCCAGCCATCGGCGCTGTGGACGTTGCCATGGCGCAGGGCGCAGCGTTCCAGCATCCCGAACTGGTTGAACAGAAAGTTGGGGTGATAGCAGCTACAGTCGAAATGGCCATTCCAGGCGGACCCTTCCTGGTCGCCATGGGTCGGGCTGACCGAGCTGTCCATGTCCAGAACGATGTACTTCAGCCCGTTACGGTCATGGAACCGGTCGATCCATTGCCCGTTCAGGTCGGCCAGCGCGGCACGGTTCCCGGCCAGAGCCAGCGTCTCGGTCTCGAACCGTCCCATCTGCGATGCCGAGGCCGCTTGTGCATCGACCGCTCTGCCGCCGACAACTTGGCGCATGACCGGATCGCAGGCGAGACGGTTGGCGTCGTTGACATCCTCGTATCCGGCCAGCCGCCCAAAGACTGATTGCCGGAACAGGCCGTCGAGCCGATGGACCGTGTTCTTGCCAGAGCGAGTATCGCGCAGCGCCGCTGACGCCAAATCGGACAACCCGAGCGCGTCATCAAGCTCGCGCATCACCAGAAGGCCGCCGTCGGAACTGAGCTGCGTGCCGCGAAATTCCAGCCGCACGCGAGGGTCGAAATCCACCCGATCTGCCCGTTGCAAGCCCGCACCCTCTGGGTGATCCATGAAACGCGCCCCTCGCAGCCTTCAACACCATGTTTTATATAGGAAATATAATGGTCAGGACAGCGAAATCAGCGCCTTACTTGGGAAATGTGGGCTTACATTTTCGGCAGACCTGGAGTTTTCGCAGATCCAAAAAATTTACATTTTGATGGAAGCACCTTGGGCACACCGGTCCATCTGGCCACCGGACCTGATACAACCGAGCTTCGCAAGCCGCCTCAGTCGGAAAGGTAGTGTCGAGACCGACCGAAGGCAGTCCTAGATACAGTGAAACCCAGTGTATCCGTTCTAATGTGTAGCTTTCGAATAAGCCTGAAGTCATGGGTGAGCGATACACAGCCGACAGGCGCAACTGAATACGCTAAATAGAGCGCAACCGTTGACCTGCCTCTGCCTGCCGACTCGCCTGATGCCAAACGTAGAAATTTAAGACCCAGGCGCTTAGTGTAAGAGGTTGACCAACTGAGGACGCTAGACTTAGCAAGCACAGCCAAAGGATACGTACGCTGCCTACTTCGATCGTTGCAAAACCTAAGCCTCAACCTCGTGAAGGAATTGTATCGTTCGTGTCGCGCACAGCGGGCATGCGGGGCTTATCGCTTTCTGGCTTCTGCAGTGAATTGGGTTTGTCTCTCAAAAAACTGATCAAGTTCGATGATCGTCAGACAAAAGCTATCGCCAAGATCTTTGACCTCCCAGGTCAGGAGATACAAGAAATGATGTCTTGGACGCCGCAGCCCACAGCCGGTGTTCAGGTCTGTTTTAGGGGGGAGGAGTTCGTATCTCGCGCCCTCATCAATCCTGTAGTCAGAGGTTGTCCGGCCTGCCTTAGGGAAGATCTAAAATCTTGCCCCGCAGCGCCTCAGAGTCAAATGGTCATGCGGGGAGACTGGCAGGTGCGGTACGTGGAAGTTTGCCTGCGCCATAGCCAGCCTCTTGTTCCGCTCTGGAAAATCGCATCGCCATTGGCACGATATGATTTCGCCACACACCTTCATAGTATTGCGGATGACGTCATATCAGGAGGTTTGGACCGGCCACGCCATCAAATCTCAAGCTATGACCAGTGGCTGGATGACCGGCTTTCTTCTGGCGCAGACCCGACATGGCTCGCTACGCAGCCTACCGATACGGCTGCTCGGTTCTGCCAACTGCTAGTGCTCTGAGTCTGACACTTCCTACCTGTTTCCGCGAGTTTCATCGAGCTTGTCCAGCGCGCGACGTTCCCGGGTGAGGATATCCTCTGCGGTTTTGGTCCATTTGAAGGGCCTTGGCTTCTCGTTGTGGTGGGCCAGATAGTCGTAGATCGCGGCCTCAAGATCATCGACGCTGGAATAGCTGCCGCGCCGGATGCGCCTTGATGTGATCTCGGCAAAGAAGCGCTCCACCAGGTTCAGCCATGACGCGCTGGTGGGCGTGAAGTGCAGCTTGAAGCGCGGATGCTTTTCGAGCCAGGCCTTTACCTCAGGCGTCTTGTGGGTGGCGTAGTTGTCGAGCACCAGATGCACATCGCGCCGCGTGGGCACAGCCTTGTCGATCTGTCGGAGGAATTTCAGGAACTCCTGCGCACGATGGCGTGGCATGCAATCGCCAATGACGGTGCCTGATTTCACATCCAGCGCAGCAAACAGCGTGGTCGTGCCATGGCGTTTGTAATCGTGCGTTACGGTCGCGGCACGGCCCTTCTTGAGCGGCAGTCCGGGCTGGGTGCGATCCAGCGCCTGGATCTGGGATTTCTCATCGACGCAGAGCACCACGGCACGGTCTGGCGGGTCGAGGTAGAGCCCGACGATATCGGTGACCTTCTCCTCGAACTTTGGGTCGTTCGAGACCTTGAACCCCTTCGTGAGATGCGGCTTCAAGCCAGCTTCTGCCCAGATGCGGCCGACGCTCGACGGCGAGATGCCCATGGCTTCGGCCATTAGCGCGCGGCTCCAGTGCGTTGCATTGGGCGGGGTTTCCTGCACCGTCTTGGCGATCACCTTCAGCCTTGTTTCCACGGGCAAAGGCGGCACCCGCGAGGGTCGCGTCTTGTCACGCTTGAGACCGGCCACGCCCTCATCGAGATACCGCTGCTGCCAGCGCCAGACCGTGGGTTTCGACGTGCCCGCGCGTCGCATAATCTCGAACGTGCCATGACCGTCCGCTGTGGCCAGGACGATCTCGGCCCGCCAGACAAGCTTGCGCGCAGTGTTGCGGTTGCTGATCAGGGCTTGAAGCTCAGTACGGTCGGCGGGGCCAAGGTAAAGGCAGATGTCATGGCGTCTCATGCCTCAAATATGGCACATCACGTTGCCGATGGGAATCTCCTGTCAGGTGGAGAACACTAGGTGGCGAAATGGTAAGGGCCAAGTTGGGTGGAACAGATGGTGGCCGACCTGCGAGGGCTTTGGGATTCGATTGTGCGCGCGCCGGTCCGGATGGACTGTCCCAAATTCTACTAGAGCTAGCGAGCACAGCGGAAGGACCGCAGTTCAGTCCAAAAAGGGCTTTCGGCCGACTTTACCGTTGGCTGGCACACGACATGGCAAACGATACAAGGTGTGATCCATATCGCGATATCCTGCGTGAGGTCATATTCCAAACTTGGGCCGTACCGGCAGACGAACCCATTCTGGGAAAGTCTCTATCGGCCCCAAGGCTTTACTCTGTCCTTACTGCGGCAGATGAGCTTGGCAGGTCCGCGAAAACTACGCGACGAATGCTAGAGCATTTCGGCACTGTGGATCCCGAGGATAATCGACCTGACGCCCGCCTAACCTTCCTTGCAAAGCTTGCGCAGCCGGCTTTTGCTCGAGCAAGGCGTCTCGTCGTGGCGAAGAGTATGAGGCAACAACTCGGTGTCTCTGTGGGTCAGTTCGAGATCCTTGTAGATAAGAAAGTTCTCGAACCGGCAGTGCCTCAATCGGTTTCGAAACTGCAATGGGATATTGCTGACGCCGACGCTCTGCTCGGCGATCTGACTAAAGATGCCGTCACCGTAAAAGGTACTGACGCGGACTGGCTGCCTTTGGGTGTTGCCGCCGCACGTGCGCGCGTGGATATTGCCCACGCCATCGATGCGGCACGAGAAGGAGTGATCAAAGTCGCACTGAAAGATGGCCTCGTTGGATATGCTGCCATTTGCGTACGGCAAAGCGATATAAACAAATTGCAAGAAAAGCCGCCGGAACTCAGAAACTTGGGTGCATTTGCAAAAGAGATAGGGCTACATAACAGCGGCGCGCTGACCGCTCTTTTCAATGCAGGTCACATCAAGGCAACTAAGCTCTTTAATCCGCTAACCCGCCGCCATGGGCTATACGTGACCGATGCCGATATTTCGGCATTCCACGCGAAGTTCACGACGCCTAAACTGCTGTCGATCCGCGAGAAGATGGATAGCCGGTTGATCGCACGCAAGCTTAGAAACGCTGGGATTTCGCGCTTTGCGCCAGGTGGTAGAAATTTCGGCCCCGTCTATCTTGCAGATGATGTCAAGAAAGCCTGTTCCGTTGACACATCGCGAGAGAGATCTGATTAACGCTTTGAAGCGACTGACCTCTGAGCGTTAGATGCCCCCCGGAACTGCATAGCCCTGTCGCCCAGACCAATGGGGCGAAATCCGCGAAGTGCCGCGTTTAGATATACCTACTCGCAAAGCCATCGTGCCGACCGGATAGCGAAGCGATCACCAACCCGCACTCCATGTCGAAAGGTGCCTTAGGGCTGCAAACGGCTCTTAGCATGTGTAGTTGGGCTGTTATGCAAATCGCAGAGGATGTTTGATCCCTATTACTGCAAGGGGCTTAGCTGTTCCAAATACGGCGCGAGCGCTTTTCCCCGCCCCTCAGCCGATCCATACGACTAAGCCTTCACCACCACCCTCAATCAAGTGTTAAGCCACGCAAACTCGCCCCGAAACACAGCATCGATGAGCGGAATATATCATCGTTGACAGTTTGAAAGATTACTTTCATTCTCGGTGTAATGAGAATTTCGGAGGCCCCGTTGCAAACCTCAATCAGAGCTCAGCTAGGAGGTGTCTTTGAAGAAGGGACCAAAGCAGACCGCCTTTTGGCCCGCTACATGCTGGATTCTTGGGCAGGCTTGCCTTTTGAGACCGCCGCCAGCATCGCACGGTCGGTAAAGGTGAGCGAAGCCACCGTCGGGCGGTTCTGCCGTTCAATCGGCTATGATAGCTTTCGCGACCTGAAGGATCACCTCAAGCACGATATGGGCGATGACCCTTGGTTGATGTCTGAACGGCTTCAAGAAATGCGTAAGGGTGGCAATGTAGACAGTGCTCAGCTCAATCACGGCCTGCAGCTCGAGATCGCGGCACTCGTCGGCATCTATGAAATGGCCAGCAGCCCCGAATGGCAGCAAGAAGCAGAGCGATTGGCGCAGACTGCACATGTTTTCGTTGCCGGTTTTCAGACGGAACGTGGTCTTGCCCAGTATTTCGCCAACCAAATGCAATATGTCCGCGACGGCGTCACGTTGCTTGACCTCGCGGCTGGGAACTTCGCCGAGGTCTTGTTGACCGACCGCCCTGCCCATCTCGTGATTTTTGAGGCGCGGCGCTATTCAGTCTTGTCCAAAAGCCTCGCTGAAGAGGCCCGCGCGGCAGGGGTGACGGTTACACTTATTACAGATGTCTTTTGTGACTGGGGCCATGAGGCGGCGGGTCAGGTGTTCGCGGTGCCCACGCAGTTCAACCAATTCTGGGATTCGACAGCCCAGATGGCGAGCCTGTCCAACCTGCTGATCCACAGCGTTTTTCTACAGCTTGGTTCCGAGCTGGAGGGCAGGCTCAACCGGATTGCCCATCTCTATGGTCGCTTTACCGGCCATGTCGACCACCCTGCGCGACAGGGTGCCAAACGGAAAAATGACACAGAAAAACCCAACAGGAGTGAACACGATGACACCTAAACTCAAACTGGCCACGGCGCTTTCGACGCTGGCCGTTGCCGCCAGCTTTTCTACCGGCGCTTTTGCCGAGACATTGCGCTTGGGGACAGAAGGCGCCTACCCCCCGTTCAACTACATCGAAGCGGACGGCAAGATCGCCGGTTTCGATGTCGAGATCGGTCAGGAGCTTTGCAAGCGGATCGGCGAAGAATGCGAAGTCGTCGCACAGGATTGGGATGGAATCATTCCGGGGCTGCTGGCGAATAAATACGATTTCATCATTGCGTCGATGTTCATCACCGAAGAGCGCAAGAAACAGGTGGATTTCACCGATCCCTATTATCTGGCCGCGATGACAAATGTCGTGCCCAAGGGCTCTGACATCACCGAATTCACCAATGAAGCCCTCGCCGACAAAGTTATTGGCGCGCAGTCTGGCACAACGCAGGCCGACTATATCGAAGCGACCTACCCGGATGCGGATGTGCGGCTGTATCCAACGCAGGATGAGGTCAACCTCGACATGGCCAGTGGCCGGATCGACATGCAGGTCGGTGACATGCTGCCGATGCTGGACTGGACCAAAAAGACCGAAGACGGCACCTGCTGCGAGTTGGCTGGCGATCCGATCACCGATCCGGCCTTTGTCGGTGAAGGCGTGGGTATCGCGCTGCGTCAGGAAGACGACGAGTTGCGTGAAAAGCTTAACGCCGCTCTGGCCGAAATGCGCGCTGATGGCACCTACAAAACCATCAACGACAAGTATTTCGACATCGACGTTTACACGATGAAATGATGACAACGTCCCCCCAGTTGGTAATCCTGTATGTTTGAGTTGCTCTCTTACGGCGATGCCGGCTGGGGGGATGAAATCCTCGCGGGTTTGGCGATCACGATGCAGCTTGCCATTGTGACGCTGCCCATCGGTCTGCTGATCGGCTTTGTCGCGGCCTTTGCCTCCATGTCGCGCCATGCGGGGCTGCGGGCAATTGGCTTTGGCTACACCACGATCATGCGCGGCCTGCCCGAGATCCTAACGCTCTTTGTGGTCTACAATGGCGTCGGACTTTTGCTAAACAAACTGGCTGTCTGGTGGAATCCGGGCGGCACCAATATCGAGTTCAGCCCCTTTGCCGCCGGGGTCACGGCACTTGCCATGGTCTTTGGCGCCTTTGCGGGCGAGGTGCTGCGCGGCGCCTTCCAATCGCTCGACGAAGGGCAGATGGAAGCC